>CAWESJ010000128.1:0-6179 GCA_963811015.1 uncultured Alphaproteobacteria bacterium
CTCGAATTGCACAATCCGGCCGATATGCCGGATCCGACCAAGATCGAGGAGATCCAGGAGCCCTGGATTCGCGCGACGATCCTGACGCCCGATGATTATCTCGGCGCGGTGCTGAAGCTCTGCCAGGATCGGCGCGGCGTCCAGGTGGATCTCAACTATGTCGGCAAGCGCGCCATGGCGACCTATGATCTGCCGCTCAATGAAGTCGTGTTCGATTTCTATGATCGGCTGAAGTCGATCTCGAAAGGCTACGCCAGCTTCGATTACAACATCACCGACTACAAGCCCGGCGATCTCGTCAAAATGTCAATTCTCGTCAACGCCGAGCCGGTCGACGCGCTCTCCATGCTGGTGCATCGCGACCGCGCCGACATGCGGGGCAGGGCGATGGTGGAGAAGCTGAAGGAGCTGATCCCGCAGCACATGTTCCAGATCCCGATCCAGGCGGCGATCGGCGGCAAGATCATCGCGCGCGAGACCCTGCGGGCGCTGCGCAAGGACGTGACGGCGAAATGCTATGGCGGCGACGCCAGCCGCAAGCGCAAGCTTCTGGACAAGCAGAAGGCGGGCAAGAAGAAAATGCGGCAATTCGGCAAGGTCGAGATCCCGCAGGAGGCGTTTATCGCTGCGTTGAAGATGGATGGGTGAGGGCGAGAGGACCAGCCTTCATCGTCGGCCTTTAGGTAGAATGTCTTGGTCCCGGCTGCCCTGGATGGACCGCTTCAAAAAGCGCCGAGCATTCGCTCGACGAACCAGATCAAGGCGAGAGCGAAGGCGATGCAGGAAAGCCCAGGAGCCAAGGCGCGGAGATAGATTGGCTCTTTACGCGCTACGAAGACAATGGGCGTCAACAAAAGCGCGAGCGCGACTTGCCCGAACTCCACGCCGATGTTGAAACTACCGAGCGCAAGTGCAAGTCTGGACGGCTGTAGCCGCATTGGCCCGAGCGCGCTGGCGAAGGCGAGCCCGTGGATCAGCCCAAATCCGAAGGCGACAGTCCAACGGCTCCGGGGCAGGATCGACCAAATATTGTCGAGCGCCGCAAGCATGATGGTGACGGCGATTGCGGGGTCCACCCAGCGCGCGGGGACGTCGACAAGGCCGAGCACGGCGAGCGTTAAAGCTATCGCGTGGGCGAGCGTGAATGCGGTCAGGATTTTCAAGGTCTCGATGAGGACGCGGCCGAAGCCGTCGAGCGGCGTCCAGCCCTTTTGCGCATCGCGGCGGAACGCGGCCATGATCAGCAGCACGGCCACGAACAAGAGATGATCATAGCCAAGCAGAATGTGATTGACGCCGAAGCCGATGAATCGCGCGATCTCGTCGACCGTCGAGTTGGGCGCCGCATCGAGCGCGGCGTCCGTATGATCGGGCGAAAGCACATCGGTGCGCTCTTGGCTCCCCTGCACAATGGTCAGAAGGCCGCGATGGGTCGGGTCGAGATCGAACAGCAGCCCATAATTGAGGATCAAAGGTCCTGAGGCTTGCGCGCAATCCGCGCGAAAGAAGATCGCCGCGTAGGCGTTGCCGGCATGGTAATCAACCATGAAATCGGAGGGGCGTAGAACGCAGCCGCTGAGCGTGAGCCGCTTGAAGACATAGGCCTCGATCGCGGCGCGCTTGGCCCGGAGCTTGCCCCATGTCACCAACCCCTCGCCGCCGGCGTCGAGGCCGACGGCGGCATCGAGATCGCGCAAGGCCACGTCCAGCTGCCCGTTGACGCCGCCCTGGGCGTCGATCTGGATGCGAAGGTAGCTGTCGGAAGCCAGATGAGCGATGGCGGCTGTGCTTGTGAGAAAGAAGGCCAAGGCAGCAAGCAACAGGCGGCCCATTACGTGGACACCCGCAGCTTGGAGAGTTGTAAAGCCAAGACCATGAGCCCGATCGCGGCGATCCAGCTTGCTGCGGCCCGAAGCGCGATTCTGACCCATTCCGGATAGTGTGGAGCGACGGCGATGAATCCATAGCTTGCCGCCGAGGCCGCGGCGATCGCGGCTCCAAGCGCGAACAAGGCCGGTTGCATGCTCTCCGCGCCCATTTCGACGGCGAGCCCGATCTGGACGCCGCAACATGCTGCGATGAAGACCAATAGCGCCGCGCCGAGGTCAAACGTTGCGGCGCCCGCAACGCCAATCAGCAGCATCAACGTTGACGAAAGGAAGAGAGGATCGAACTGCGTGTTGGCGGCCCAGCCGGCGAACGAACCTGCCAATGAACCGAGGCCGAGCGCGCCGACTATGGAAGCATCGCTGCGTCGGCGCTGAAGGCATGCCCAGATTGTGAGCGCCAGCAGTAGCCCGACCAAATCAACCGCGGTCAGGACATGTAGCGCGCCTGACCAAAAACTTCCCAAGGTTTTAAAAGCGCTATGCGCCTCGGCTGCGCTCGGCGCAAAGAAGATAGGCGCGCCGACGAGGGCGGGTCGGGGCGTCGCGGCCCAATGCCTATGCCTTGGCATAATCGAAGATGAAATAGAGTCCGATAAAGGCGATCAAGCCGCCCATGCAGCGAATCGCTAGCGCGCCCGCCGGCCATTTGATGAGCAGGCCGATCCCGATTCCAAAGGCGTGAAGCATGCCGGTCGCGGTTACAAACCCAACGCTGAAGGCCAGGGCGTTGGCCGCCAAAGGCAATTCAACGCCATGCGCATGCCCATGCGCCACCGCGAACACTGCGATGATAGCAAATGCGGCCGCCAAAGGCAGCTGCTTGGCCTGGGCGATCAAGGCGCCGAGCGTCAGAACCGAAAGAGCAATGAGCAGTTCGGTCGCCGGCAATGGCGCGCCGAGCACGCCGAGCGCGCCTCCCCCGGCCATGATCAGGGGAAAGCCGATCGGCAACATCCAGATCGCCGGGCGCCGAGCTGCGCGCCCCAGACGCCGACGCTCACCATGGCGAGAACATGATCTGGCCCCAGCAGCGGATGGGTGAAGCCAGATGTTAGCCCGCCGCTAACCCCAGCTCCGACATGCGCGCAGGCGGCGGTCATGCTCGCCATCAGAAGCAAACCGGAAGGAAGGAGCGCCCTGGGCGTCTGACAACCGCGGCTGTAATCTTTCCCGAACATCTCAATTCGTCCGATCGAGAGATGTTGTAAAAAATGGGCGCGCATCGGCTTCGCCAAAAAGAGCTAGGCCGCATTTCCAAACCTCGTCATGCGAGGCCTTCGCCTGCCGAACGCCGAGCATGTTCCAAAAAAGTTGACCGACTTTTTCGATGAGAACATGCTCCAACTCTTTAAAATTGAGCGATTTCTTATCGACCGAATGATTCCATTCGGTCGGAAAGCGTTCAAGCATGCGTCAGGCCAGCGACGGGACGACTAACGGACGCGAATCGCCAGCGTCAGCAAGGATGACGTCAGCCGCCTTTTCTCCGATCATATAGACCGAGCTGACGATGAAAAAGCCGGGAATCCGCGGAAATACGGAGGCGTCCGCCACCCGGAGCCCCATGACGCCACGCACTCTGAAATTCCCGTCAAGGACGGCCATGGGATCGCCGTCCTTGCCGATCGCGCATGTGCAGGACGCGTGATGACCCCAAGATTGATATCTCGCGAAATCGCGAATCTGCTCATCAGTCTGCACCGTGTCGCCAGGCGCCAGTTCGGCGACGAAATAGCCGCTTGCTTTCAAAGGTTCGGCCAGCTTGCGGACGAATTTGACGCCTTCGACGACCGAATCCAGATCCTTTTCCTGCGCGTCGTTGCCTTCCTGAAAATAGCGGAAATTAATGGAGGGGCGTTCGCGCGGGTCGGCGGATTTCAACGTGACCTCTCCCGCCGTGTTGTTTGTATGCGCCTTGAGGACCGCCCAGGTCAGATGTTTCAGGCTGTGAACAATGCGAACCGAATAGTCCGGGTAATAGCCCCTGAAATCAGTCAGAAGCGCGAAGCAGAAAAGATCCGGCAGCGGCCTTTCCGGAGCGGATCTCCTGATCACGGCCACAACGGCGCCATTGGTGGCGTAGACGCCCTCCTTCTTATTTTTCCATTCGGCGTATTGCGTGTCCTTGCTGGAATAGGTGGCGTCCTTCAGGACGTCCCAGTCTGCCTTCATCTCATTGACGACCCCGACCTCGTAGCGGTCCTGCAGGTTCTTTCCCACGCCGGGCAGGTTGACGCGGACGGAGACGCCATGGCGTTCGAGCTCCTCTTTCGGGCCAATTCCCGACAGCATCAGAAGTTGCGGGGTGTTGAACGCGCCGCCCGATAGAATGACCTCTCGCGACGCGTGGACTTGGCGCAACTCGCCAGGCTCGCGGCTCGGCTCTTTGTGAGCCTGATAGAGACGGGCGCCCTTAAGATATTCCACGCCGACCGCGCGGTTGTTTTCGTCGAGTAGGACGCGCGTCGCGAGCGCGTCGAGCTCAAGGGTCAGATTGCCTGGAAATTTGTCTTGCGCCTCAAGCAAGCGTTCCCGCGTGCCAATCCGGGAATGATTGTAGGTGGCGAGCGGCGGATAATGGATTCCAAACGCATTTTTGCTCACAAGGCGCCAATCGTTCGGATCGCCTTGCCCGAGAACGAACCACAGAAGGCGCTTGAGAGGAGAGGCGAGCGCCGTGAGTTCGGTCCTGATTGATTGTTTGAGCAGCTTTTCCAGCTGCACGCTCGCGATAGCGGCTTTCGGGATCTCGATTTCCGAACTAAGCCACCCGTTGAAGCCATGCCGAGTTGGGTTATAGCCGAGTTTCGCCAGCCACCGGTAGAAGAAGGGCCGATGCCGGCAGTTTTCCAGCCTCTCAAAATATTTGCGCATGTTGCTTGCGCTCCATGAGGCGTCGTCTGTCAGCCTCGCCAGCGCGTCCCAATCCTCATTGTGAGGATAAACCGTGATCATGGCGTTATGGGCGGTGCAGCCGCCGAGGCAGCCGGCGCGAGGATATAACACTCCGTCGACGCGCTCGCCCTTCCATTCCTCCCGATATTTCAAGTCCTGCTTCTGCAGCGCGGGGTTTTGGAAATGGCGAACCCAAAAATCCCACGCCATGGCCTTGTTTTCGGTCGAGCAAGCGTGAAACACCGGGACTTCATAATCGTCAGGGAGACGGTCCTTGTCATCCGGATAGGCGGCGTCTCCGCCTTGCAGCTTGATCGGGTCGCCGCCGGCCTCCAGAACCAGCACCTTTCGGCCGTTCTCCGCCAAGCGCGCGGCGACCGCGCCCCCGCCGGCGCCGGAGCCAACGACAATATATTCGAAGCTTTCATTGTTGGTGACGCTCATGACTTTTCCTCGCCATGTTCGTGAAATTGGAGCCTGGACACGGAGATTATCCGCGCCCGGCGCCTCGAGTTCACGTCAGCTGTTGGGATGCGCAATTTGAAGCGGCGGTGACGCCTCGCGGTCGCAACGCGTCACCGCCTCGCTTAAACCGCTCAGAATGTCTTGAGGAAAGCGATTAAGGCCTTTTTGTCCTCATCGCTTAGTCCGGGCTCTTCCTTGAAATAGTCCGTGCCAAAATAGTGGCCCCGATTCACGACGAAGTCCGGGCATTTGTTGACCGCGAGCAAGTCATCCATGACATTGCTGAACACCTTGCGCGCGTCGTCGTCGCTCGCGTTCTTTGGCAAGGTTTTGAGATCGAATTTAAGCTTCAGCAAGAGCTTCCCAAGTCGCGCGATATGCTCCGCCTCGGCGATCGGATCATTTCGCTTGTCCAGATCGATGTTGCCGAGCAGCGCGACCGGCGTTCCTTTGGGAATGGGACCGAGCGCCACGCCGTCCTCGTCGAAGAAATTTCCAAGGCGCAACGCTTCGACCAACGGCTGGAGCTTATCTGAATGCGTGAATCCGGCTTGCAGAAAGTCAGGCAGAAAGCCCTTGGGCACTTTCAGATAACTGGTCGCCGTCGTGACATCGACCTGACCGCGCAATTTCTTTCCGGACGCTGTCACATAGTCAATATTGCCAGTCCGCCTTTCCGGCCACAGCATTTGCTCGATCGAGCTGTTGAAAGACGCCAGCCGACCCTCGACCGACGGGCTGGGGTTGAATTCACCGACCGAATTGTTGAGAAGGTAGGGCGCGGTTGACCAAAGGCTGACCAAGGAAGCTGGACGCGTGTAGCCCCGGCCGCCGGCGGGCATTGGGTAAGATTTCGGCTCGCCCGTGAATGGATTATGCACGGTGATCGTTCCAACCGATGGAAGATCCTTGTAGGAACTCGACGAATAG
>CAWESJ010000129.1:0-3946 GCA_963811015.1 uncultured Alphaproteobacteria bacterium
TGGCCGGGCACGCCAAAGCGCCGGCGCAGATCCGCGAGCTTTGCGACGCCTATCGCGCGGCGGGCGGCGCAGGCGATCCGGACATCGTCATTCTCCGCAATGTTTGCGTGGCGGACTCTGATGCGGCCGCCGAAGCGGCGGCGATTCCCGCGCTCGAGCGCTTCGCCGAAAAGATGCGCGAACATTCCGGGCGTCCGCCGGGACCCATATCGATCGAGAGCGGCCTTTCCGCCGGGCTCATCGGGTCGCCGGAGACATGCCGCGCCAAGCTCGCCGAGCTTCGCGCCCATGCGCCGGTTGGGAGCCTCGTTTTGAAGATCGCCTGTCGCGACCCGGTCATGGCGCGCGAAACGCTCCTGCGGTTTCGCGGCGAGGTCGCGCCCGCTCAAGGCGAAGCCGCCGCCGCGCCGCGCCAGTCGCTTGCGGCGCAATAACCCGTATTGCGCCGCAACAAATATGGCGCTATTTTTGCTTATCTAAAAAAGCCTAACGTAAATTTGAGGACAAATTATGTTTTCCAATCCGATGTTTGTTCAGGCGCTGCGATTTCTGGCCCGCGCCAGCCTGGCTTTAGCGTTGGCGTTCGCGCTTTTGTTTTCCTATTGCTATTTTATCGGCGGCCGCGTCCCCGCGACGATTTCCGGCGTCTTTTTGTGCATGAGCTGTCAGGCTCTTCTGCCATTGGCGGCCTTTGCGCTCTGGACCCTGCTTCCGGCGCGGCGGCCGGCAAGTCGATCCTGGCTCTTCGCGACGCGCGGCGGCCGGCTCGATTCGCGCTTCGGATATGCGCCCGAACTGGGGCCGTCCCGCTTGTCTTTCCTAGACTGACGCCCGCCTAGAGCATAACGCCGGACTTCGCATTGATTGGCAAAGCTCCATCTGCGGTCTAAACTCGCCTCCCGACACGAAGGAGGAGCGCATGAACGCGCCCGAAAGCCGATCGCCGCTTTTCGGCGCCATGCGTCCGGGGGCGCCGGTGAAGAGCCTTGTGTCCTTGCTCCTGCTTATCGCCGGCTCCGCGGGCGCGATGGCGGATGAGGCCAATGATTATCCGACCGAGGCGCGGGCTGATTATGTCTTCGTCTGCATGAAGGCGAATGGCGAGACGCGCGACGCTTTGAAGCGCTGCTCCTGCTCGATCGACGTGATCGCCTCCCTGCTGCCCTATGAGCGTTACGTCGCCGCTGAAACCGTCGCGAGCATGAGCCAGGCGCAGGGCCAGATCGGCGCGCTGTTTCGCGCCAGCGAACAGGTCAAGGCGACGGCCGCCGAGCTGCGCCGCGCCCAGGCCGAGGCGGAAGTGCGCTGCTTTTAGAAGGCGTCCCGATTGGCCGAACCGCCGCCATCAGGCCTTCGCCAAAACCGGTCCCGCCGGTCGTCGGACGGCGCCCATAACGCGGGCAAGATGACCGCTGCAATGACTATTGTGTCGCAGCAAGCCGCAAGATATACGTCTCGTGAAGTTTTCCGGCTTCAAGAGCAGGCGGACGGGACCGCTGACGCTCTCTGAAGGCGAGGCGGGGCCTCATTGTGGAAACTGCAATGTCTCGCCGGCCATATCGACAGGTTGGCGGCGAAGGCATCCCACGAGAAGGCGCTGTCGAGGCAAAATAAGCGTCGCAGTCGCCGCGACTTAATAAAGTGTCCGGAGGAAATTAATGCGCAAATTCCTGCTTATGTCCTGCGTCGCCGCCACTGCGCTTCTGGCGAACGGCGCCGCCTTCGCCAATGACGAGCTCATCGCCTTGTCGAAGGACCCGAAACAATGGGTGTTGCCGACGGGCGATTACGCCAACCGGCGTTTCTCCGAGCTCGATCAAATCAATTCGGAAAACGTCAAGAGCCTCGTCCCGGTTTGGAGCTTCTCGACCGGCGTTCTGCGCGGCCATGAGGGTGGGCCTCTCGTGATCGGCGACGTATTGTTCTTCAATACGCCCTTCCCCAATATCGTCTATGCGCTCGACCTGAACAATGAAGGCAAGATCCTCTGGAAATATGAGCCGAAGCAGGATCCGAACGTCATTCCGGTGATGTGCTGCGACACCGTCAATCGCGGCGTCGCCTATGCCGACGGCAAGATCCTCCAGTATCAGGCCGACACGACCCTCGTCGCGCTCGACGCGAAAACCGGCGCCGTCATCTGGTCCGTCAAGAACGGCGATCCGGCCAAGGGCGAAACCGGCACGTCGGCGCCGCAGGTCGTCAAGAATAAAGTTCTCGTGGGCATCTCCGGCGGCGAATTCGGCGTGCGCGGTTCGATCACGGCCTATGATCTCAAGACCGGCAAGAAGGCCTGGCGCGGCTATTCGATCGGCCCGGATTCCGACACGCTGATCGATCCCGAAAAGACCACCTATCTCGGCAAGCCCGTCGGCAAGGAATCCAGCCTCGCGAGCTGGAAGGGCGATCAATGGAAGATCGGCGGCGGCGCGACCTGGGGCTGGTATTCCTACGACCCCGATCTGAACCTCATCTATTACGGCTCGGGCAATCCGTCGACCTGGAACCCGGCGCAGCGGCCGGGCGACAACCGCTGGTCGATGACCATTTGGGCGCGCGACGCGGATACGGGCGTCGCCAAATGGGTCTATCAGCTGACCCCTCATGACGAATGGGACTATGACTCGATCAACGAGTCGATCCTTGTCGGTCAGGAAGCCCGCAAGGTTCTTGTCCATTTCGACCGCAACGGCTTCGGCTACACGATCGACCGCGTCACCGGCGAGCCCATCGTCGCCGAAAAATTCGATCCGGCGGTCAACTGGGCGACCAAAATCGATCTGGACAAGAATTCCAAGACCTACGGCCGCCCGATCGTCGTCAAGGAATTCTCGACGGAGCATAATGGCGAGGACGTCAATACCCAGGGCGTCATGCCTGCCGCGCTCGGCGTGAAGGACCAGCAGCCGGCGGCCTATTCGCCGCTGACCAACCTGTTCTACATCCCGGCCAATCACGTCGCCATGGATTACGAGCCGTTCCATGTGAGCTACACGGCGGGGCAGCCCTATGTCGGGGCGACTCTGTCCATGTATCCGCCCAAGGGCGACACCAATCTCGGCAATTTCACCGCCTGGGACGCCAAGGCCGGAAAGATCGTCTGGCAGAAGAAGGAGCCCTTCTCGGTATGGTCGGGGGCGCTCGCGACCGCCGGCAATATCGTCTTCTACGGGACGCTTGAGGGCTATCTGAAGGCGGTCGACGCGAGGACCGGCGACGAGCTCTTCAAATACAAGACGCCCTCCGGCATCATCGGCAACGTCATCACCTATGAGCACAAGGGCAAGCAATATGTGGCGGTCCTTTCCGGCGTTGGCGGCTGGGCGGGCATCGGCCTCGCGGCCGGCTTGAGCAAGGGGACGGAAGGTCTCGGCGCGGTCGGCGGCTATGCGTCGCTCGCAAACTACACGGCGCTCGGCGGTCAGCTGACCGTCTTTGCCCTCCCGGGCAAATAAAGAGCTCACTCAGAGCGCATCAATAAGCTCGGCGCGCCAGCGCCGAGCGTCTTTTTAGGCGCTCGCCTTTTCGAACAAGGATGATCTCGTGCAAATCAGCTCTCTGGTGTGGGCTGTCTCCCTCACCCTCACTTTCGCATGCGCCAACGCCGCCAAAGCCGAGCCGCCGGTGGATTCCAAAGCGGTGAAACAGGATGACGCCGGCAAATATCTCGACGCCAAAGGCGACCCGACATTCAGCGTGAAGCCCGATGGGGCGGTCGATTGGTACACCTATTCCGGCTTCCGGCGGTATCACTCGGAATGCCACGTTTGCCATGGACCGGACGGCGAAGGCTCGACCTATGCGCCAGCCCTGAAGGAGTTGGTCAAGACTTCTCAATTACGCCGAATTCTATGGAATTGTCGTCGGCGGCAAGCAGGATCTCGGCGGCGGCGAGAAAAGGTGATGCCCGCGCTCGGCGACAATAAAAACGTGATGTGCTACGTGG
>CAWESJ010000130.1:0-16909 GCA_963811015.1 uncultured Alphaproteobacteria bacterium
GGTTATGTGTGGTACCTGACGCACGTTACGTATTGCTGGAGGCGAAGCAGCGCCTCGACGAGGCGCTCGCCGAATTGAGCAAGACCCTCGGCCCCGAAGGGCGCGACAAGGCCTCGGAGCCCGCCGTCGAAACGGCGGCGAAATCGCTCAAGGATCAGCCGGTGCGGCTGCGGGCGGCGCAAGCCTGACCTGGCCGGGCCTCCCGGCGCGGTTTGGCGGCGAAGACGATTTCCGCGCTTGCAGTCGCGCCGCGCATGGTGCAGGGAATTCCCATCCCGCGCCGCTCAGATCCATGTCGCGGCGGCGATTCTGGCCCGGAGCGTCATGAAACGAATTCTTGATTTTGTGTGGCCGGCGCTCGGCCTTGTCGCCGTCATCGTTTCGATCGGGCTTCTCTACCGGGAGTTTCGCGGCCAATCCGTCGGACCTGAGGTCTGGGAGCACGTCAAATCCATCTCGCCGACGCATTACATGCTGGCGATTCTCTCCACTCTCGTGGCTTACGCGGCGCTCGCCTGGTACGACAAAATCGCCCTGCTCCATCTGGGCGTCAAACATATTTCGTGGGTGTTCATCTCGCTTTGCTCCTTCACGACCTATGCGCTCGCGCATAACATCGGCGCGACTGTTTTTTCCGGCGGAATGGTCCGCTACCGCGCCTATAGCTCGAAAGGCCTGAGCGCGGAGCAAGTCGCCTTGCTCGTGGCGATCTGCTCGCTGACCTTCTGCCTCGGCGTGATCCTGCTCGGCGGGCTCATTTCGGTGCTGGAGCCTGAGCAATTGAGCCGGTTTGGCGGGCTCATGTCGCGGCTCGAGCTCGGCTGGGTCGGCAATAAGATGCGCGACGCCCTCCAATACGCAACCGACCCCGCTGCGGCGCGGGCGATCGGCGTCGTTTTCCTGGGCTTCATCGCAATCTATGTGATCGGCTCGGTGTTCGGCTTCAAGCCGCTGGTCATTCGCGGATTTCACCCTCGAATATCCGCATCCCCAGATCGTCGTCCGGCAGCTCATCGCGGCGCCGCTCGAGTTGCTCGGGGCCGCCGGCATTATCTATTTCGCTTTGCCGGAGGTCGGCAATCCGGGCTATTTCGTCGTCCTCGGCGTTTTCCTCGCGTCGTTTTCGGCGGCGCTCGCGTCCAATGCGCCGGGAGGGCTCGGCGTTTTGGAGGTGCCTGTTCATCAACGCCATGCCGGCGACGCCGAAGGTCGAGGTTCTCGCCGCGCTGGTCGTATTCCGGCTGTTCTACCTGCTCATTCCGCTGCTCATATCGATTGTCATCGTCATCCTGTTCGAGCGGAGCAAGCTCGAGGAAGTTTTGCATCACGACGACCATCACGCCGTCCCGGGCGCGGCGCCCGGGCTGGACGCGGAGAAAAAGGCCGGCCGCAAGCGCATTATTTAGCTTTGGAATCGTCATTACTGCGTATTGCAAACTAAAAGCTCGGGAATAGACCACTCATAAATGAAAGAGGCCTCCGGATGGGCGTTCCGAAGGCCTTGGTCCGCGCCGCCGGACCGAGACGGCTCCGGCGACAATGTCAATTCATCTGCTCGCTTGGCTTAATCGCAGATTCGACGCGGCGATAGCCGATGACGTCGCCGTAGACGTCGACGACCGGCTGCCGGCTGAAATAGCAGCCCGAATAGACATGGCCATACCCATAATAGGGCGCGGAGGCCGCGGCGCCGATTGCGAGGCCGGCGGCCACGCCGCCAAGGCCCCAGCCCCAGCCGGCGCCATGACCCCAGGCGGCGGCAGGCGTCGAGGTCGCGGCGACGCCAAGGGCGAGAGTGCTGACAGCAAGGCCGACGGCGAGGGTTTTGCGGAAATTGAACATTGTTTTCTCTCCTTCATGCGCCGGATGGCGGTCGCGCCGGCGATGAAGGGAGACTAGCCTCGCCCGCCTGGAGCCTCTGTGCGGGCGCGCACGGGCGGAGCTGGGAAGGCCGTCGTTCCGTTCGCGGATGAAATCACGCCAACGGAACGACAAGAACAATGACCGGTCGGCGGAGCGATTTGGCTCCGCCCGCCGCTCACAGCACGCCGAAGGGCCCGACCTTCAAGCCGTCCGCGACTTTTTTCTGCTCGTCGCTGAATGTGGCGTAGAGCGGGTCGAGCGCCGCCTTGATCGCCTTCAGCCTCTCCAAATGTTCGGCAAGGCGCTTTTCATGCGCTTCGAGCCGAGCGGGCAAACCTTCCGAAGGGTCCGCGGCGGGAGCCGCCTCGCTCGCCGGGGCTTGCTCCTCGGCCGGGGCGGCGCTGATCTTCTTGATCGCGCCGGCGTCCGGATAGGACCTTTCGCCGCCATAAACGCGCGCCGGCTTCGCCGCGCCAGCATGCGCCATGTCATGGTCATGATGAGCGGCCTCCGCCGCCGCCCGCGCGGCGGACCGAATCGCCTCGGCTAAGGCGTTCCATTGCGGCAGCTGAGCATCGGTAATCTTCAGCTCGGATTTGAGCGTGACGAGGCGCTCGTCGGCATGATCGGCAAGCTCGTGGATCAGCGTCCGGATCTTGTCCAGCGCGCCGGCGTGATGGGCCGCGTGACCAGCCTCGCCCGGCTCCTCGACATGCCCGATTGGAGCGGATTGCGGGGCGGCGGGCTCAGCCGACGCGATCGCCGACCCCAGCGCAAAAGCGGCGCCGAGCGACAAAATGGACAAAGGACGAGTGATACGAGCCTTCATAAGCGTGCTCCTCATTGCTGGTTCCTCTATTTTGACGAGGCGCGGCCGAGCCCTTGGCCTTTTCATGCGGCGCGGTTTGGGACGCAGCGCAAAACAGGGACGCCCGCCGACGATCGGCGCAAGGCCGCGCGCGAACATCGCGCAATTCCCGGTCGCGCGCAATTCCACCTCGGAAAGGCTGAATAGCCGGGGCAAGCGACAGAACCATGAAGGAGTTTCGCGCCGGGCGGATTTCGGCGCGCCGCCCGAGCCTACATCACGCCGAGCGGGCCGACCATCAAGCCGTCGGCAATCTTTTTCTGTTCAGGGCTGAAGGACGCATAGAGCGGGTCCAGCGCCGCCTTGATGGCGTCGAGCTGGGCAAGGTGCTCTACGAGCATTTTCTTGAATAGCCCGAGGCGCGCGGGCAATGCTCCGGAGGCATCTTGATCCGCAGCGGGGCTCGCGGATTTCGTTACCGCCTTCCAGTCTGGATAATTGGTCTCTCCAGGCGCGGCCGAGGCGCTTTTCGCGGCGGCATGACCCATCATCGCCTGATGCATGCCGTGCATGGAAACCGCCGCCGAATGGAGCGCATCGGCGAAATTGCTCCACTGCGGAAGCTGCGCCTCGGTGATTTTGAGCTCCGTTTTGAGCGCGGCGATGCGCTCATCGGCATGGGACGTCATCTGCGACGCCATCTCATGCATCATCGCGCGCATCTGCTCCATATCGCCGCCCATCATGCCGCCAGCGCCCATCATCCCGGCGTGGCCGTCCATCATGTCGCCGCCGCCCATGCCGCCGTGACCCATCATGCCGGCATGGCCGTCCATCATGTCGCCCCCCATCATGCCCATCGGCATGCCGTCGCCACCCGATCCGCGCTCATGCGAGGCCGGCCCAGCCGAGGCGATCATTGGTCCGAGCGCCAATGCCGCGCCGAGGGAAAGAACCGACAAAGGACGAGAAATGCGAGCCTTCATGAACCTGCTCCTCAAATGCATGGGGGCCTCCTTTTGGCGCGGAGGCGCGGCGGCGCCGTTGATCGACCGGCCGGCGCGGGGGGCCGCCCGAACGCCGGGCGCTCCGCCAGTCTCAAGAATTTGCCGATTTACAGCTTCAACAGGCTATGGCGGCCCCGGATCAGGCGCGCTGATCCAAGTCAATTAGAGCATGTT
Source organism: uncultured Alphaproteobacteria bacterium (assembly GCA_963811015.1). Lineage (GTDB taxonomy): Bacteria > Pseudomonadota > Alphaproteobacteria > Rhizobiales > Beijerinckiaceae > Methylocapsa. Next base: position 3,853 of record CAWESJ010000130.1, read on the forward strand.
CCGAAAAAGTTGACTGACTTTTTCGACATTAAGACATCGGATATATCCGATGTCTCATGAGAACATGCTCCAACTCTTTGAATTTGAGCGATTTCTTATCGACCGAATGATTCCATTCGGTCGGAAAGCGCGCTAGCGCGCCATGCAGCGTCTGACGCAGCCCGGACGACGGCGTCGCGCCTTACGCGACCGCGCCGTGGCAATGCTTGTATTTTCGCCCGGAGCCGCAAGGGCAGGGCTGGTTGCGGCCGACCTTTCCGAAGGACCCCGGCGCGCCGCCTGGCTCGCGCACGAGCGTTTCGACGGCGGCTGAGGCGTCGCTCGCGCTGAAGCTGCGCTCCTGGCTCTGAGGCGCGGCCCTCGCGCTGCTTGCCGCCGCGAAGGCGGCGCTGGCGGGGGCGTCCGGCGGTGATTGGTCGAGACCGACGGCGGGCTGCCCCTCGATCAGGCTCGCGGGCGGCTCATAGGCGACTTCGACGCGGTTCAGCTGCGATGTCGTGAGCTCCCGCAAATGGGTGATCAGCACATTGAAAAGCTCGAAGGCCTCGGATTTATATTCGTTCAGCGGATCGCGCTGCGCCATGCCGCGCCAGCCGACGACCTGGCGCAGGTGATCGAGGGTGAGCAGATGTTCGCGCCAGAGATGGTCGAGCGCCTGCAGGACGATCTGCTTTTCGACATAGCGCATGACGTCGGCGCCGTTTTTCTCGACCCTCGCCGCATAGGCTTCGTCGGCCGCCTTCACGAGCCTCGCGTGCATCTGCTCCTCGTCGATCCCCTCCTCCTTCGCCCAGTCGGCGAGCGGCGGGGCGACATTGAGCTCGGCCTGGACCGCTTGCGTCAGGCCCTCGACGTCCCAGGCCTCGGGATAGGCATCGCGCGGAATATGTTTCACGATAAGGTCGTCGACGACGCCTTGGCGCATGTCGTGGATCATGCTTTCGAGCGAGTCCTGGGCCATCATCTCGCGGCGCTGCTCGAAAACGACCTTGCGCTGGTCATTCATGACATTGTCGTATTTGAGAATATTCTTGCGCATGTCGAAATTGCGCGCTTCGACCTTCTGCTGCGCCTTCTCCAGCGCCTTGTTGATCCATGGATGCACGATGGCCTCGTCCTCCTTGAGGCCGAGTTTGACCAGCATGGACTCCATCCGCTCGGACCCGAAGATCCGCATCAGGTCGTCCTTCAGCGACAGGAAAAATTTCGAGCGGCCGGGGTCGCCCTGGCGGCCCGCGCGGCCGCGCAGCTGATTGTCGATGCGGCGGCTTTCGTGCCGCTCCGTGCCGATGATGTAGAGGCCGCCGGCCTCGATCGCCTGAGCCCGGAAGCGCTCGACCTCGGCGCGGATCTCGGCTTCCTTCTGCTCGCGCTCGGGCCCTTCGGGCAAAGCGGCGCATTCCTGCGCAACCCGCATCTCGACATTGCCGCCAAGCTGGATGTCGGTGCCGCGGCCGGCCATGTTGGTCGCGATCGTGATCGCGCCGGGCACGCCCGCCTCGGCGATGATATAGGCCTCCTGCTCGTGGAACCGCGCGTTCAGCACGGCGAAGAGCTTCGACTGCCTGCCGGCGCGCGACGACGCATAGAGCTTCTGCAGCGCCTGCGGCTCGGCGAAATCGATCTGCTTGTAGCCCTGGCTTTTCATCGCCTCGGCGAGCTGCTCGGATTTTTCGATCGAGGTGGTGCCGACGAGCATCGGCTGCATGTTGGCGTTCGCCGCCTCGATCTCGCGGGTGATCGCGCGCAGCTTCTCCTCGGCGGTGCGATAGACTTCATCGTCCTCGTCAAGGCGCTTGACGACCCGATTGGTGGGAATCTCGACGACCTCGAGCTTGTAGATCTCGGCGAATTCATCCGCCTCGGTCAAGGCCGTGCCGGTCATGCCGGCGAGCTTTCCGTAGAGGCGGAAATAATTCTGGAAGGTGATCGAGGCGAGCGTCACGTTCTCGGGCTGGACCTGGACATGCTCCTTCGCCTCGAGCGCCTGATGCAAGCCTTCCGAATAGCGCCGGCCCGGCATCATGCGGCCGGTGAATTCGTCGATGATCACGACTTCGTCAATTCCGCGTTCGTTGCGGCGGACGATATAGTCCTTGTCGCGCTGAAACAGTTTATGCGCGCGCAGCGCCTGGTTCACGTGATGCACGAGCGTGACGTTGGCGGCCTCGTAGAGCGCGCCCTCGGTCAGGATCCCGGCCTCGCGCAGAAGCTCCTCCATATGCTCGTTGCCGGCCTCGGTGAGATTGGTCGAGCGCTGCTTTTCGTCGAGGTCGAAATCCTCGCGCGCGAGGCGCGGAAGCAGCTTGTCGATCGTGTTGTAGAGATCCGATCTGTCGTCGGATGGACCGGAAATGATGAGCGGCGTGCGGGCTTCGTCGATCAGGATCGAATCGACCTCGTCGACGATCGCGTAATGATGGCCGCGCTGGACCATCTGGCCTAGCTCATATTTCATGTTGTCGCGGAGATAGTCGAAGCCGAACTCGTTGTTGGTGCCGTAGGTGACGTCGGCGGCGTAGGAGCGACGGCGCTCCTCGTCGTCGAGCCCGTGCAATATCGTCCCGGTGGTGAGGCCGAGAAAATTATAGATGGTCCCCATCCATTCGGCGTCGCGGCGGGCGAGATAGTCGTTGACGGTGACGACATGGACGCCCTTGCCGGCGAGCGCGTTCAGATAAGTCGCAAGGGTCGCCACGAGCGTCTTGCCTTCGCCGGTCCGCATCTCGGAAATCCCGCCCTCGTGCAGCACCATGCCGCCGATCAGCTGGACGTCGAAATGGCGCTGCCCGAGCACGCGCCGCGCCGCCTCGCGCACCGTGGCGAAGGCGGGGACCAGAAGCTGATCGAGCGCCTTGCCGGCGGCGAGCTCCTCGCGAAAGGCCCCGGTGCGGGCGGCGAGCTCGGCGTCGGTGAGCTTCAAGAGCTCGGGCTCGAGCGCGTTGATCGCCGCGACTTTCGGCCGATAGCTTTTCAGGCGGCGATCATTCGCCGATCCGAAAATCTTCTTCGCGAGGGACCCCAACATTCTCCAACGACCTTTCCGGATGCGCGGCCAGAGCCAATTCAAAATTCTAGAGCGCGTTCCGATTGGATGAACTCATCCAATCGATAAGAACGCGCTCCAGATCAATAAGCTGGAGCATGTTCTCATGAGACATCGGATATATCCGATGTCTTAATGTCGAAAAAGTCGGTCAACTTTTTCGGAACATGCTCTAGAGGGGCTTGAGCCAGGCCGCCCCCTTATCGCCTCGGCGCGGAAGGGCGTAGACCGAAGCGCCGCCGCAAGCAAGAAACAGGTTCGCCGCGATCGGACGCGGGTAGGATCGAGGCGCCGGCCTGAAATGGAAGGCGCCGCGTCCGCGCCAAAGCGCCGCGCCGGACCGCGCGCGATTTCAGCAAGATCGCGGCTCAGCGCGATTTAAGACGCCGGCCGCCACGCCCGCGCGAACTTGGGATTTTGGCGGGACTTGCGGCCCCGCATCGAAAATCCGCGCCGGACGGCGACCATTCGACAGATAAGAGTGGGGTTTGACCTTGTCAAATCCCTGCTTCCGTGCATCTTTCGCGCGCCGCCGACCATGCGGCCGATCTCGGCTGTCGCGGATTTGATCGCGACATGCGTCCTTCATTCATCCTCAGCCCGGAGCTCTATAGCATGTTCTTGAAGCACTCCCTGCGCGCCTTGGCCATCGGCCTGGCCTGCGCCGCGGCCTTGGCCGGGCCGGCTGGTCTCGCGGCCTCTTCCGCCGCGGCGAAGGTTCTCGCCACGGTCAATGGCAAGGAAATCACCGACGAGGATGTGAAGATCGCCGGCGAAGACCTCGGCGCGAGCCTTCCCCCGCAGCTCGAGGGCAAGGCGCGCGAATCCTATATCCTGGATTTTCTGATCGACGGCGTGCTGGTGGCGCAGAAGGCGCAGGCCGACAAGCTCGACCAGACCCCGGATTTCGCCAAGCGGCTCGCCTATTACCGCGAAAAGCTTTTGATGGAGACGCTGCTCTCGCAGATCGCCAAGACCGCCGTGACCGACGCCGCCCTGAAAGCGACCTATGACGAGGCGGCCAAGGCGCAGAAGCCGGAAACCGAGATCCACGCCCGCCATATTCTGGTTCCGACCGACGACGGACGCGCAAGGCCGCGCTGAAGCGGGTCAAGGGTGGCGAGGATTTCGCCAAGGTCGCGAAGGAAGTCTCGAAGGACCCGGGCTCGGAAGGCGGCGATCTCGGCTGGTTCACCAAGGACCGCATGGTGCCGGAATTCGCCGACGCCGCCTTCAAGATGGAGCCGGGCCAGATCTCGGAGCCGGTCAAGAGCCCGTTTGGCTGGCATATCATCAAGGTCGAGGACAAGCGGCAAAAGACATTCCCGTCCTTTGACGAGGTCAAGGAGCAGGTCAGCCGCTATGTCGCGCAGAAGGCGCAGGGCGAGCTTGTGGCGGAGCTGCGCAAATCCGCCAAGATCGATCGCGTGGAGCCTCCCGTCGACCCGACCAAGGCCGCGCCGGCGACGCCCGCCGCGCCCAAGAAATAGGCCGGCGGGAAACCGCATCAGCGGCGATTTTTGGCGCGGGGGCTTCCTCCCGCGCCTCAGGATTGCGTCCAGGCTTTACGCCCGGACCCGTCGCAGCCGACGCCGGCAATAGCGCCTGGCCATTTTCGAAGATCAATTTCAAAGGATTTCCGTCCCATGGCCGCCGCCGTCTCCCCGCTCGCGCCGCAATCCTATCCCGATCTGCCCGACATCGAGGGCTTGCGCTTCGCGACCGGCGCGGCCGGCATCCGCTACAAGGGCCGCACCGACGTGATGCTGGCGCTGTTCGACAAGGGAACCCAGGCGGCCGGCGTGTTCACCCGGTCGAAATGCCCCTCGGCGCCGGTCGACTGGTGCCGCGCGAAGCTCAAAGGCGGCAAGGCGCGGGCTCTCGTGGTCAATTCCGGCAACGCCAACGCCTTTACCGGCAAGACCGGCGCGCAGGCGACGAAATATACCGCGAAGCCTCGCCGCCAAGGCCACGGGCGCGCCGCCGGCCGAGATATTTCTCGCCTCGACAGGCGTGATCGGCGAGCCTCTCGACGCTTCCAAATTCGAGGGCGTGTTCGAAAAGCTCGCCGCCAAGGCCTCGCCCGGCGGGCTTTTCGAGGCCGCCAAGGCGATCATGACCACCGACACCTATCCGAAAGTCGCGACCGCGCGAGCTTCGATCGGCGGGGTCGAGGTCGTCATTTCCGGCATGGCCAAGGGCGCCGGCATGATCGCGCCGGACATGGCGACCATGCTCGCCTTCGTCTTCACCGACGCGCCAATCGCGGCCCCCGTGCTCCAATCCATGCTGAGCAGAAGCGTGCAGGGCTCGTTCAACGCGATCACGGTGGACAGCGACACATCCACTTCCGACACATTGCTGCTGTTCGCCACCGGCGCCGCCGCCAAGCGCGGCGCGCCGGAGATCACCCTCGCCAACGACCGCCGCCTCGCCGGCTTCAAATCCGCGCTCGAGGGCCTGCTGCTCGACCTCGCCCAGCAGGTGGTGAAGGACGGCGAAGGCGCGCGCAAATTCATCGAAGTCAGGGTGGAAGGCGCGGCGACCGCGGCCGCGGCCAAGAAGATCGCGCTCTCCATCGCCAATTCGCCCCTGGTGAAGACGGCGATCGCCGGCGAGGACGCCAATTGGGGCCGCATCGTCATGGCGGTCGGCAAGGCCGGCGAGCGCGCCGAGCGCGACCGGCTCGCGATCTGGTTCGGCGACATTCGCGTGGCCTATAAGGGCTTGCGCGATCCGGCCTATGACGAGAAGCAGGTCTCCAAGCTCATGCAGGCGCAGGAAATCGACATTCGCGTCGATCTGGGCCTCGGCAAAGGCGCGGCGACCGTCTGGACCTGCGACCTGACCAAGGAATATGTGGCGATCAACGGCGACTACCGGTCGTGACGCGCGAGCCTGTGCGGTGAAGCTCCTTCTCGTGGTCGCCGTTGCGCTCGATCGACGCCGACGCGCGGGTGTTGATCGCGCAAAGGCCGGAGGGCAAGCAGCTCGCCGGGCTTTGGGAGTTTCCCGGCGGCAAGGTCGAGGCCGGCGAGCGGCCGGAGGCGGCGCTCATCCGCGAATTGCGCGAGGAGCTTGGCATAGAGGTCAAGGAGCCCTGCCTCGCGCCATTGACCTTCGCGAGCCACGCCTATCCCGAGTTTCATCTGCTGATGCCGCTCTACATCTGCCGGCGCTGGGAGGGCTTTGTCGAAGCGCGGGAGCACGCCGCCTTGAAATGGGCGCGCGCGAAGGATCTGCGCGCCTATCCCATGCCGCCCGCCGACGCGCCGCTCATTCCGCCGCTGATCGATCTTTTGGGGTGAGGAATTGGGGTTGCTCCGGCGCGCGGGTTCAGCGACGAAGGCTTGCTCCACTCCGCCCTGACGAGCCCGCCCATTGCCGCTGATTTCGCGGGCGAGGCCCTTTGATTTGATGGGTCGGCCGATGTCAGATTTCCCCATTCATCTCACGGCCGACATTTTCGGCGAGGCGGATCTCGTCTGTCAAGGACGCGAGCTTCGCTCGCGCCGGCGCAGCCGGTGCTACGCATCCTTGACAGACGAGATCCGCTCGCCAAACTCGCCGCCAAGAGATAAATGGCAAGGTGCGATTTTTCGCTATGCCGCCTGGACACAGAAGCGTAGCTTTATACAAATCATGACCCTCGGTCGCGCCATTCGATAGAGTTCATTCATGACCAGAGCCGAAGCCATCGCCCGCCTCAAGACCGCCGAGCCTGCGCTGCGCCTGGGCGGGGTGGAGGCGCTTTATCTGTTCGGCTCGCACGCCCGCGACGAAGCCCGCGCCGATTCCGATCTCGATATTTTTATCGATCCCGCCGACGAAAACGCCTTTGGCCTCGCACCTTTCATGGAGACGTTGGCCGTCCTGGAACAGGCCTTTCCCGGCGTCGAACTCGGCTACAGCACACGCGACGGCATCGTCCCTTGCTACCGGCCATACATAGAGCGCGACGCCATTCGGGTCTTTTGATGGGTTCCGCCTCATGCGCACCGCGCGTAACGGACGATAGCTTTCGACATATGATAATGTCTTTTGTCATATTGAGACGCCCATGTGCTGGTCGGAGATCGGGGAAATCATCAAGGCTGTCGCACCGGTTTTTACGGCGGGCGCTGCTTGTACTGGGGTGTGGATTGGATGGCGCGGATTAACGAAGTGGCGCGCTGAAACAATTGGGAAGCGCCGTACGGAATTGGCTGAGATGGTGCTCGCGGACTTTTACCGTTTTGAGGACGTCATGCGAACGGTACGATCACCTTTGCCGCTCGGCGATTATGGAACGCCAGAAATGCAAGTCGAACTGCAAAAAATACCCGGGCAGAGACTTTCCGAAAACAGCGAGTTTTTGAGCCAGATGCGGGTACGCAAGCATGCATTCGCAGCACTTTTTGGAAAACAAGCGGCATTTCCTTTTGATGAAGCCCACAAGCTTGTGGAGCTAATCGATGCGACTCACGTTACCATGAGTACGTTTTTAGAGATGCGATCGAACGAAGACCCAAGCAAACGAGCACAATTTCAAGCGTGGGAGGACGTTATTTTTTTTCGTCCTGATGTAACAACAGATGCGGTCGCCCAAAGGATTCGTAGAGCGGTGGATGAGATTGAGCAAACTTGTCGCCCGGAGATCGAAGCGCGGGCACGCGCCTCATGAACCAGCTCGTCGTCTTCACCGACCGCGCCTCCTATCGCTTCTTCTCCTTCCCCGCCTCCACCGCCAGCGTCTCGATGTCGCCCAGAATCGCCACAACATCAAGCGATTGGTTGGAGTAGATCTCGCGCACATCGCCTTGGCGGTCGATCAGGAAGACTTTCAACATATGGCTGAACACCGGCCGGCTCGCGCTTGAAGCTTCGCGGTCGATCGCGATCTCCTCGCCGAACCCGCTGAGCAGAGGCTTGAGAAAGAGGTTGGAGTAGGTGGTCAGGAAATGCCAGGGCGGGACGCCGGCCTCGGCTTGGTAGCCGCGGGCCAATGTTTGCAACATGGCGGGCGTATCCCGCGCCGGATCGAGGCTGATGAAGACGAGCCGGACCTCGCCTTGCAGATCGGGCCGCTCCTTGAGGCGCGCGCGCAGATCTTCGAAAGCCTCCCAGGCGAGCGGGCAGCCTTGCGGGTCGGCGCAGGACGTGTAGAAAAAGGCGAGCAGCGTGATCGCCCCCGCCGCATAGCGCGACAACAGGCGCGGGACGCGGTCGCCTTCAAGCACAACGCCGTCCGGCGCGCGGAAAATATGATCGAGCCTGTAGGTTCCGGGCGCGGGATAGGCGAAGCCCGCGCCGGCCTCCACACGCAAGGGCCACACCGCTGCGAGGCCGAAGAGCGCCGCAGCGAGCGGCCGCGACACGGCCCTCAAAAGCGCGCTCAGGGCGCGGCCTTGTCGGCGGCGGCGGAAAATTTCATGTGGTGCGGGCGTCCGAGCTGCTCCTTGAAGAAATCGATCTCGAATTTGAGGTTCAGGTCCCGGCCGTCCCAATCATAGGCGCGCAGCACCTGCTCATCGTCGGCGCCCTTCTTGTCCCAGTTCGCCAGAAGCGAGGAGGTTATGTAGACGCGCTTTCCATCCCAGCTTTGCGAGATCATGTTGACCTGCTTGCCGGTGGTTTTCTCATAGATTTGCCTTGGGTGCTCGGGGTCGGAAATATCGAAAAGATGCGTCTTGCCGTCCATGAACGTATTGACCCATAGGGTCTTGGCGTCGGCCGCGATGGAAATATCCACGGGCAGCGGGATCTTGGCCGGATCGCCGATGGCGCCGACCTCCTTCGCGCCCCATTCGCCCTTGTCGTCGCGGCGGATGAGCCAGAGCTTCGAGGTCAGGGCCGTGGCGGTGATTGCCCAATCGTCGCCCTCCTTGAGCGACCAGCGGATTTCCAGCGGCGCCCCCGGCACGGCGAGGATTTTTTCCGGCTGAAAGGATTTGAGATTCCACAAGACCATCGTGTTGCCGAATTTCCGCATCGCCTCCGCGTCGCCTATGAGCGCGCCGAGATCGCGCATGTAATTGCTCCAGCCGGTGAAGCTCGACGTCAGCATGACGTTCTTTTGCGGATTGATCGCGACGTCATAGCCATAGCCGTCGCCGCCATTATCGGTTGGGATCGGATGCGCGGAGAGGAATTCGCCCTGATTGTTGTAGACCGCGAGGCCGGTCACGCCGTCATGCGTTGCAGCGTTGGACAAGGCGCCGATCACGATGCGGCCGGGCAGGGCGTAGAATGTATGCGGGCCGACATAGCCGGTCCGCTTCGTCAGGTCGTCGATCGTCTTGACGAGCTTCGGGCGCGAAGGGTCGGTTCCAACGTCGAAGACGAAGATTTTGCTGTCGTCGAGCCGCCCGGCCCAAAGAAATTTGCGGTCGTCGGTGAAGCCCATGTGATGCGCCTCGCCGCGGCCGCCGACCGAAATCGTGTTGACCACCTTGCCATAGGTCTTCGATTTCGGGTCGACGTCGACCGTCACGAGCTTGTCGGATTCGTCGCCGACCCCTTTTTCCCCGAGCGCCCAGACCTGGAGATAGGCTTCCTGTCCCTTGATCAGCGCCGCCATATAGGGCGAGAGGCAGGTTTCGTCCGCCCGCGCCAAGGGCGGCGCGCCGGCGAGAGCGGCGGCGGCGAAAGCCGCCATGCAAAGGCGGGCGACAGTCTTCCTCATTGCTCGCTCCCAAGTCGGTTCGGGCGATCGCCGCGATGATCCGCCGCAGCCTCCGCCTCAGGAACCATCGGACGCGCCAATGGTTCAAACGGGCTAGGCGCCGCCGGGGCCTTGACGCCGCGCCGAGGCCTTGGTTCCTTGAGCCTATAGAAATTATAGAGCAAAAAATGAGCCAGATCCAGGTTTGCGCGGCAGCCCCCATTCCTCAAAGGCGCCGCAAAACGGGAGGTCCACAATGAGCGGCGTGAACCCGAAGCAGCCGGATGTGCGCGGCTTTTTCGATCAGCGGACCTCGAGCGTCCAATATGTGGTCGCCGACCCCGCCACGAAAAAATGCGCCATCGTCGATGCGGTGCTCGATTTCGATGAGAAATCCGGATCGACCGCGACGCAACAGGCGGACGCCATTCTGCGCCATATCGAGGCCCTGCGCCTGGAGCCTGTCTGGATTCTCGAAACCCATGTCCATGCCGATCATCTCTCCGCCGGCGCCTATTTAAAGGAACGAACCGGCGCGCGGACGGCGATAGGCGAAGGCGTGGTCGGCATCCAGAAATTCTGGCGGGACATTTACAACCTGCCGGAGCTCCCGGCCGACGGGTCGCAATGGGACCGGCTTCTGCGCGACGGCGAAACGCTCGATCTCGGCGAAATCTTGATCGAGGCGCGGCTCTCGCCGGGCCATACGCCGGGCTCGCTGACCTATCTCGCCGGCGACGCCGTATTCGTTCACGATACGCTTTTCATGCCGGATTACGGCACCGCGCGCGCCGATTTCCCTGGCGGCGACGCGCAAGCCTTGTGGCGGTCGATCCAGGCGATCCTCGCCCTGCCCGACGCGTTCCGCGTCTTCACCGGCCATGACTACATGCCGCATGGCCGCGCGCCGCGATGGGAGAGCACCATCGGCGAACAGAAAGGCGGCAATATTCATGTCGCGAACAAGACCGAAGCGGAGTTCGTGGCGCTGCGTCAGGCGCGCGACAAGACCTTGACCATGCCGAAGCTCATCCTGCCGGCCGTGCAGGTCAATATTCGCGGCGGCCGCCTGCCGGAGCCAGAACTCCAATGGACGCAGCTATTTGAAAATCCCGCTCAACGCCTTCCCCGGCGCCAATTGGGATGAAAAGCGTTGAAGCGCGAATCGGCCGGCGACAGATTGGACGCTTGTTTGAAATCGGTCTAGACGGAAAGCTTTCAAGGCTGCTGAACGAGGTCTTGCTTGGTCCGTTTTGAAAATGTCGGCCTGCGCTACGGAATGGGATCGGAAATCCTCAAGGATATAAGCTTTTCGATCGAACCTCAGTCGTTCCAGTTTCTGACCGGCCCGTCGGGCGCGGGCAAGACCACGCTGCTGCGGCTGATTCTCCTCTCCCTGCGGCCGACGCGCGGCCTCATCACCCTTTTTGGCCGCGACGCGCACTCCCTCGACAAGGGCGCGATCACCGATCTGCGCCGACGGATCGGCGTGGTGTTTCAGGACTTTCGCCTGCTCGACCATTTGACGACCTATGAAAACGTCGCGCTTCCGCTGCGGGTGCGGGGCAGGGACGAGGCCGCCTATCGCGGCGAGGTGACCGAGCTTTTGCGCTGGGTCGGGCTCGGCGACCGGATGCACATCCTGCCGCCCGTGCTCTCCGGCGGCGAGAAGCAGCGCGCCGTGATCGCCAGGGCCTTGATCGTGCGGCCGGAGCTACTGCTTGCCGACGAGCCGACCGGCAATGTCGATCCGAATCTCGCCCGCCGCCTGCTTCGGCTCTTCACCGAGCTTCACAAATCCGGAACCTCGGTCGTGATCGCCACCCATGATCTCGGCCTGATGGACCAGTTCGACGGCGCCCGCCGGCTCGTTCTCGGCGACGGCAGGCTTCATATTTTCGACTGACCCCGAGGTTCGAGATGGGGCGGGCGCGAGGCGAGCGATGAGCATATTCATTGACGTGTGGCGCAGGGCGCGGGCGTTGCGGCCCGACCGGCGCGCGGAGGATGGGACCGACATCCGTCCCGACAAAGCGCTTGTGCCGGCCGCCACCATCGCCGGGCGCGCGCTCGTCACCGTGGTCGCCATCATGACGTTTCTCGCCTCCCTCACCGCCGGCGCGGCGATCCTGATCGCCGACGCCTCGCATGGCTGGCAGGATCAGGTCGCGCATGAAATGACGATCCAGGTGCGCCCGACGGCCGGACGCAACATCGAGGCGGACGCCGCCAAGGCGGCCGAGCTCGCGCGAAAGACGCGCGGGGTCGCCTCCGTCCGGCCCTACACCAAGGATCAGTCCGAGGCGCTGCTCCAACCCTGGCTCGGCGCCAATCTCGATCTCTCCGAACTGCCGGTCCCGCGCCTGATCGTCGTCGCGCTCGATCCCGAGACGCGCATCGACGCAGCGGCCTTGCAGCGCCGGCTCGCGGAAACGGTTCCGGGCGCGAGCGTCGACGACCACAGGCTCTGGATCGAGCGCCTCGCCGTCATGGCCAAGACCGTCGTTGTCGTCGCGGCGGTGATCTTCGCGCTTGTTTTAACCGCGATGTTCCTGGCGGTGGCCTTCGCCACCCGCGGCGCGATGGCCGGCAATCGCGAGATCATCGAGATTTTGCATTTTGTCGGCGCCGCCGACGACTACATCTCGCGCCAGTTCCAGCGGCATTTCTTTCGCCTCGGCCTGCGCGGCGGGGCGCTCGGCGGCGGCGCGGCGATCCTCGCCTTTTTCGCCGCCTCGACCCTGTCCACATGGTGGCGGGCGACGCCGGCGGGCGATCAGGTCGACGTCATGTTCGGCGATTTCACCCTCGGCCCCAATGTCTATGGCGCGATCGTCTTGATCGCGGCCTGCATCGCGCTCGTGACGGGCTTTGTCTCGCGGGTCATCGTCTTCAGGCATTTGCGCGATTTGAATTGAGGGCGGCGCGGCGCGCAGACGACCTGCGCTTGCATTTTGCGGCTTCACTCATCCCCCATCGGATGCAGGTCGCGCACCATGGATTTCATCCGCTCGTCGAGCACATGGGTGTAGATCTGCGTCGTTGAAATATCGGCGTGGCCGAGCAATTCCTGCACGACGCGCAAGTCTGCGCCGTTCTGCAGCAAATGGCTGGCGAAGGCGTGGCGCAGCACATGCGGGCTCACCCGCGCCGCGCAAAGGCCCGCCGCCGCCGCGCAGATCTTGAGGTCGCGGGCGAAGGCCTGCCTTGTGATATGGCCGCTTTCGCTATCGGCCGGAAACAGCCACGGGCCGGACGCCGCGCCCGGCTGCTGCGCGTCAAGCGCCGCCCGAAAGGCGCGAACCGCAAGGCGCGCCGGTTCCGACATTGGCAGCAATACGCCGAACCAGTAGCCCGGCAGAACATAA
>CAWESJ010000131.1:0-13952 GCA_963811015.1 uncultured Alphaproteobacteria bacterium
GACGTGCTGAAGCCAGACCGGCATGCTTTCCATCGGCGTGCTGCTGCCGGAAAGCAATTGCGTCACCATCAGCACCGGCATGGCCAGCAATCCAAACTGGCCCATCGTCGTCGTCAGCGTGCCGAGCATGATGCCAAGCGCGGCCACGACAAGGGCGTAGATCGCCGCGCCGAGCAGGAACAGCAGCAGAGAGCCAGCGATCGGCGAACCGATCCACCAGTGCACGACGAATTGCAGCGAAAACATCGCCGCGACCAGGATGACGAGGCCATTGGCGATCATTTTCGCAAGCATGATCTCCGTCGGCACGACGGGCATGACCAGGAGGTGCTCGACCGTGCCCTGCTCGCGCTCGCGGATCAGGGCGGCGCCAGTCAGGATGACGGTCAGAAGCGTGATCTGGTTGATGACCTGCGTCATCGCCGAGAACCAGGCGGTCTTCAGATTCGGATTGAAGGCCGCGCGCAGGACAAGATTGATCGGAGCCGCCTTTGAGCCCTCCTTGCCGGAGATAAACCCCTGGATCTCGTTGGCGATCGCGGTTCTCAGAAAGCTCGCGCCATTGCCGGCCTGGGCGACCGCCGTCGCGTCTACATTGATCTGGATCCCGGTCTTGCGCTGGGCGCGGATATCGGCCTCGAAATTGGGCGGGATTTCGACGACGAAGAGGAGCTTGCCCTGATCCATCATCGAGTCGATCTCCGACGCCGTGATCTGCACGGGCGGCTGGAAGGTCGGGCGCCTCAGCCCCTCGGCGATCTGCCGTGACAGGTCCGAGCCGTCCTCGTCCACAACCCCGACCGAGAGATTGGTCGCTTCGGTCACCGCTCCCGTGGCGACCGTGTTGACCGAGATGCTGAACGCGTAAACGACAAGGATCAACATCGTCGGATCGGCCCGGATGCTGCGCAATTCCTTGATCACGAGACGGAAGATGTTGACGACATGATCGGCGAAGCTCAGCGGCTTCGCCTCCGCGAGATGGGGCGTGGGTTTGGCCGGGAGCGACGCCATCTCAGGCCTCCTGTTTGCTCAAGAGGCGAAGCGACAGGACGAGGAAGGCGAGCGCGATGATTGTGATCGCGGCGACGTTGCGCCAAAGGTCGAGCATCCCGAGCGCCTTTGCGAACACGCCGACCGTGATCGGTTGATACCAGGCCGACGGGAAGGATAGCCCGAGGATCCTGGCGCCGCCTGACAGGGAGGAGACTGGCGCGAACAACCCGGAGAAATTCACCGCCGGAACGATCGAAAGGATCGCCGTCGCGAAGACGGCCGCGACCTGGGTGCGCACAAAGGATGAAATGAGCTGGCCAAAGCCGGTCGTCGCAAAAACATAGACGAAGGTCCCGATCAGCAAAGTGAGAAATGGCCCCTTGATGGGCACGCGAAAAACGAAAATCGCCATGAGAAACAGGACGAAGAAATTCATCATCGCGACGGCGACATATGGAATCTGCTTGCCGATGAGAAACTCGAATTTGGTGATCGGGGTCGAGCGGAAATTGGCGATCGAGCCAGTCTCCTTCTCGCGCACAACCGCGATCGCCGACATGATCGCCGGGATAAGACACAACATCAGCATGAACACGCTCGGGACCATGGCGTTCACGCTGAGGAAGGCCTGATTGTAGCGGAACCTGGTTTCGATATTGTCGTCGGTCCAGGCGTTCGCCGTACCTGGTCGACGCTGCTGACGCTGAAGCTCTTCCCCCTGCTTCCTCACAACGCCAGTGACATAATTCTTCGCCGTCTCGCCGCGAAACGTCATGGCGCCGTCGACCGTCGCGTCGACCTCCGGCCGCCGCCGGCTCAAGAGATCGCGGCCGAACCCAGGGGGCACTTCCACCACGATCTGCGTGTTGCCGCTCTTGAGCCGCCGCTCCATCTCTTCGGCGGACGCAATCGGCGGCTGCATGGAAAAATAGCGCGAGCCCTCGAAACCCTGCAGCAATTCGCGGCTCTGGGGCGTGTCGTCTTGATCAAAGGCGGCGGTCTGCAGGTTCTCAATGTCGAAGGAGATGCCGAATCCGAACGCGAACATGAGGATGATCGGACCGACGACGGCGAAGGCCATGCGAATCGGATCGCGCAGGAGCTCGACCGTTTCGCGACGCGCATAGGCCCAGAGCCGCGCGAGATCGAAGCGCTTCGGCGGCGCAAGGGACTCCGTCTCGGCGGCTTCGGGTCCGGCGACGGCGCCCTCGATCCTTTTCGACCGATCTATCCCGGCCGCGTCCGCGAGATATCCGACGAAGCAATCCTCGAGCGAGTCGCTGCCGCGCTCCGTGACGAGCTCCAGCGGCGGACCGACGGCGAGCACCTTGCCCGCATGCATGAGCGAAATGCGGTCGCAGCGCTCGGCCTCGTTCATGAAATGGGTGGTAATGAAAATCGTCACGCCGTCGTCGCGCGAGAGATCGATCAGCGTGCGCCAGAACGAATCGCGCGCGATCGGGTCGACGCCCGAGGTCGGCTCGTCGAGGATGAGAATCGCCGGTTCGTGCAAAACCGCGACGGCGAGCTGAAGCCTCTGCTTGATGCCAAGGGGCAGGCTGTCCGGCCGGGCGCTGACGACGGCCTTCAGGTCGTAGCGCTCGAGCAGCTCCTCGAGCCGACCTGCGATCTTTTCCTTTGGCAAGTGATAAAGCTGCGCATGCAGCTCGAGATTCTGCCCGACCGTGAGCTCGCCGTAGAGCGAGAAGGCCTGCGTCATGTAGCCGACATTGCGCCGCGCCTCCATGTCGCTCGAACCCATCGGCTGGCCGAAGAGTTTGCACCAGCCGCTGGTCGCGGGCAGAAACCCCGTCAGCATCTTCATCGTCGTCGACTTGCCGCAACCGTTGGAGCCGAGAAAGCCGAAGATCTCGCCGCGGGCGATCTTGAAGCTCACGTGGTCGACCGCGACGAAGTCGCCGAACTGCCGCGTCAGGCCCTCCGCCTCGATCGCCGGAGTCTCGTCAGGCGAAGCCACGCGCGGACGCACGACGACTTTCTTGTGCAGAGCGCGTTTGGCCTCCGGCATCAGCGCAATGAACGCCTCGTCGAGATTGGGCTCGCCCGTCTTCGCGAGAAGCTCCTTCAGGTCGCCGGTCGCGATGATTTTTCCGTCGTCCATCGCCATCAGCCAGTCGAAGCGCTCGGCTTCGTCCATATAAGCGGTGGCGACAATAACGCTCATTTGCGGGCGTCGCGCGCGGATGCTGTTGATAAGGTCCCAGAACTGGCCGCGCGACAGCGGATCGACGCCCGTGGTCGGCTCGTCGAGAATGAGGAGATCTGGATCATTAATAAGCGCGCAGCAGAGGCTGAGCTTCTGCTTCATGCCGCCCGAAAGCTTGCCCGCCGGCCTTGCTTCGAACTTCTCCATGCCGGTTGCGGTCAGAAGTTCGGTGATTCGGCCGCGCCGCTCGTCTGCGCCTTGTCCGAACAGACGGCCGAAGAAATCGATGTTCTCGAACACGCTCAGAGCGTCGGATAGAGATTGCGGCCGAGGCCTTGCGGCATGTAGGCGATCGCGGCCGCGGATGTCCCGAAGATGGTCGGGATCGGCGACGTCGCCGTCGAAGACAACGACCTCGCCGCTGCTGGATTTTTCGGACGCCTGCGATCAGCGCCAGCAAAGTCGACTTGCCGACGCCGTCCGGCCCGATGACGCCGACCATGATGCGCGCGGGAATGTCGATGGTGACGTCGTCGAGCGCGACCGTCGCGCCATATCGGTGCGACACGTTCTTGACCCGGGCGACGGCTCGCCGGTCATTTTGCGTGCGGGCGTCTTGGCAGCCGCGAGCCTTGGCCTCGGCGAGCCGCGGCTTCAGGGGGCTGGGCGTCGTCGGATGCTTTCGCCGGCGCTCGGAAGCTTGACCTGAAGGTCCGCTGGCCAGGCGACGTCGGCCTTGGTGCGGACGAAGCCCATGCCGCGCATGCCCGTCTTCACCCGCGTGTAGAATTGCTGAAGGACCTGCGGATCGATCTTCAGCTTGACGCGGAACATGAGCTTCGCGCGTTCGTCCTTGGTTTCGACGGTCTTCGGCGTGAACTGCGCGTCGGAGGCGATGAAACTTATGGAGGCTGGAATGACATAGGCCGGCGCCGCGTCAAGCACGATGCGCGCGTCGCCGCCGATCTCGAGTTTCCCCGCGGTCTGCGGCAGGCAAGAAAACGGTCATGTAGACGTCGGTGAGGTCGAGGATCGTCACGATCGGCGCTCCCGCCGCGACCACCTCGCCGGCGCGCGCGAGCTGATATTGCACCCGCCCGTTCCGCGGCGACACAAGCGCGAGGTCCGCAATGATCGATTCTATGCGCTCGACCTCGGCTTCCGAGCTCTTGATTGGAAGACCGGGCCTGATCGCGCTGCGACGTGAAGGTCTTCACGGCAGCCTCGGCTGCGTCGATAGTTGCGCTTGCGCTGCTCGAAAACCTGCTTTGTGATGATGCCGGTTTTCATCAGTTCTTGGCCGCGCTGGTAAGTCGGACTTGGCGAATTCGAGCGCGCTTTGTCGCGAGGCGATTTCGGCTTCTGCCGCGATGAGAGCGTCTTTGGCCTTTTGCACATCGGCTTTCGCCGCGCGAAGTTGCGCTTCGTATTCCGGAGAGGAGACTTCGCGATCGCCTGGCCTTGGGTGACGCTGGAGCCCTCCTCCACCGTCACCTCGGCCAAGCGGCCGGCATATTTTGACGAAACGTCAACTTGAGTGGCTTCGATCCTTCCGTTCGTCTTGGCGATGCTCGCCGGCAGCTTCTCGCGGCGTAGGCGAGAGATCAGATCGCGTATCGCCGACCGAGCCTGTGCGGCGGACATGAATGCGTCGCCGACCGGCAGGCCTCCATCGCCCGGCGAGGACAGAGGGGCCCCGAGGCACATCAGAAAGACCAGCGTTGCGGCGGCGGACCGGCGAATGGTCATGACGGGTCTCCCGCGTATGCCGCGCTTTTCTGGCGCCGCGCCGAAAAGGTCCGGAACCGAAAAGGCCGACAACGGCCTTCCCCGTTTCGCGATGCGAAGCGAACGCGACGCTCTCTAACCGCGTTCAGCATCTTGAACCTCGATCAATTTTGTAGGCATGCGCAACTATGTTGTAAAGAACCAAGTGGAGGAAACCGATGAGCGCGACGAAGGACGAAAGGAACGGCCGTGAGACAAATCGCGAAGACGCAGCCGCCTCGCAGGAGAAGCTTAGCAACAAGGCTTATCAACGCGAACTCGCCCGCATGCACGCGGAGCTCGTCAAGCTTCAGCTCTGGGTCGTGCATGAGGGCCTCAAAATATGCGTCGTGTTCGAAGGCCGAGACGGCGCCGGCAAAGGCGGCGTCATCAAGGCGATCACGGAGCGCGTGAGTCCGCGCGTCTTTCGCGTCGTTGCGCTGCCCGCGCCGACGGACCGGGAAAAGTCGCAGATGTACATGCAGCGTTACGTCCCGCATCTGCCGGCCGCGGGCGAGATCGTGATCTTCGATCGAAGCTGGTACAATCGCGCTGGAGTCGAGCGGGTCATGGAGTTTTGCTCGACGAAAGTGGTGGAGCGTTTTCTTGAGGTGGCGCCGGAAATGGAGAAGGCGATCGTCGACTCCGGCGTCATCCTCATCAAATATTGGCTGGAGGTGAACCCGCAGGAGCAGACTCGGCGCCTGGAGGCGCGCATCAACGACCCGCGCAAAATCTGGAAACTGTCGCCGATGGATCTGAAGTCCTATGAACGCTGGTATGACTACTCTCGCGCCCGCGACGACATGTTCCAGGCGACCGACACGCCATGGGCGCCTTGGCATCTCGCTCGGTCGGACGACAAGAAGCGCGCGCGCCTCAATATTATCGCGCATCTGCTTTCGCAGATCGCTTATGAAGAGCTGCCTCGGGATGCGCCAACATTGCCGAAGCGTCAGAAGCCCCAGGGTTACGCAGAGTCAAACTATCCATTTAAGCTTGTGCCGGAGCTTGAATGGTCATCCACATGAAATATGGGCGGCGCGATCGTCGCCCGACAGCCGTTTGGGATGTGCGCAAAAGCAAAGCCTGCACGTGAGGACTCTTGTGGGGCCCGGCGTAGCGGACGACGCTGGCCCCATCGAGATCATTCCCGCTATATGGCGCCGATGGCGGCCCCCTCCTACCTCCCAGCTCATTGGAGTAGAGA
This sequence comes from uncultured Alphaproteobacteria bacterium, assembly GCA_963811015.1. Classification (GTDB taxonomy): domain Bacteria; phylum Pseudomonadota; class Alphaproteobacteria; order Rhizobiales; family Beijerinckiaceae; genus Methylocapsa. The sequence continues at coordinate 6,141 of CAWESJ010000131.1, forward strand.
CGCAGGATCAAGCAGGCGAGTGGCGCTTGTGATTTGATGATCGCCTATCAAGACGAAAATGATAGCGACCATGTCGGGCGCGCCGGTCCTGCGGCGGTCCTGACCGGACTGCCGCAAGTTCTGGCGTAGCGTAGCAGCTGGTGAAGTAGCGCACTAAAAGAATTACAATCATGTCAGGAACCGCCCTGTTCGCGCTCACTGCGACCGCTTCAGCCGGGATGTTTGCGATGAGGATGATAACCGTTCCTGGAAACGTTGACGCGGCGTTAGGCGCAGCGCTAGCAATAGGGCTCGGCGCCCACGCTCAAGCGGCGGCCCCCGCGAACTATTCGCGCGCCTGCGGGGAAATTGATGCGTCCAACAGCTTCATGGAGATAGCGGTTTATGGGACCGCTCGTCGTTCGGTGCGCGGCGCCGCGCGCAGGACCTTTGCATCCCACCAGAATAGAGCGCGTGGGCGGTGCAATTGGCCTAACTTGGGTCGGCCCTGGATTCGGGGCCGATAGGTGATCGGTAATGGGGATTTATCGTCAGGACAGCCGTCCGGCGCCCCCGCGCCCTTCAAAAAGCCAGGCCGCCGCGACGCCGCCCAAAAGCGCCGAAAGCCCCAGAAAGCCAATCGCCAGCGGGACGAGGCCGACGCCTTTGACCTCGCTCGCGCCGGCGCGCTTGATCGCGGCATAGTCGGAGCCGCCATAGACCGGGCTCTCGCGCATGGCGATGACGCGGAGCGGCGCGATCTCGCCTCCCGCGCCATTGGCGATCCGCCGTACGGTTCCGCCCGTGGCCTCGGCGAGCGGGCGCAGCTTGTCTGGCGTCGAGACGACCTCCTGAAACTCGCGCGGATTTTCCGGGCCGACATTGGCGAGAACCGAAAGGACGCCATCGCTCAGCCGATAGAGGCCGAGCTCCTTGGCCTCGATGGTCCCGCGCGAAAGGCCGGGCTCCGCCGGGGTTAGCGTCGCCTGCTCGGCCGCGCCCGACGGCGCGGTGACAGTAACCGGCGGGATCGCCGGGAGAAGGCTTTGACGCTCGATCTCGATCCTGTGGCCGCGCACGCTCGCGCGGAGCGCCTCTTCCTCAAGCTCCGGCTCCTTCATGAGCCAATGGGCGAGCCGGCGCAAAAGATCGAGATGCGGTCCGCCGCCCTCGAAGCCGCGCGCCCAGAGCCACATTTGATCGCTGAGGAGCAGCGCGATCCGGCCCTTGCCCTCGCGCGAGAGCACGAGCAGCGGCTTATTGTCGGCGCCGGCGAGGACGCCGGTTCCGCGCGCGACCTCGGCGTTGACCTGGCGAAACCATTGCCCCCAGGCCGGCGGGGACTGGTCGGAGCCGGGCAGGCCGCGGGTCACCGGATGTTTCGCGCCGTCTTCTGAGATCGTGGCGCGGAACGCCCGCTGGGTCAGGCTGCCGTCCGGCCGCGCCGGGGAAATCCGCCCGAGCGGCGAGAAGAAGAGCCCTTCCGGCCGGGCGAAATCGGGGCCGGCGGCGAGCAGAAGCGCGCCGCCTTCGCGCACGTAATGCACGATATTGTCGAAATAAATCAGCGGCAGGACGCTTTGGTTGGAATAGCGGTCGAAGACGATGAGATCGAATTCGCCGATCTTGCGGCCGAACAGATCGGCGGTTGGAAAGGCGATCAGCGACAATTCGTTGATCGGCGTCCCGTCCTGCTTTTCCGGCGGCCGCAGGATGGTGAAATGGACCAGATCGACATTGGCGTCCGACTTCAGGATATTGCGCCACATCCGCTCGCCGGCGTGGGGCTCGCCGGAGACGAGGAGAACCTTGAGCTTGTCGCGCACGCCCTCGATCGTCAGCACCGCCTTGTTGTTGATCGCGGTCAATTCGTCGGGCAGGGCGTCAATTTCGAGTTCGACGACATTCTGGCCGCCGTGCTCGATCCGGACCGGCACGCGAAGGCGCTCGCCCGGCGCGGCGACAAGGGTCGCGAGCTGCGCGCCGTCGCGGCTCACGCGCAGCGTCACCGGTTCGCTCCCGCCGGCCGAATCGATGACCTTGAGCTCGATCGTCTGATCCTTGCCGACAATGCCGAAACGGGGCGCTTCGAGAAGCTCGATGCGGCGGTCGCGCTCGCCCTCATGGCCGGTGATCAGAGCATGCAAGGGGGCCTTGAAGCCGAGCGCTTCGGCGCTTGGCGGAATATCGTGCACGATTCCGTCGGTGATCATGAAGACCGCGCCGATCCGCTCGGAAGGGGCGTCGGCGAGGCCGGCGTTCAGCGCCGAAAACAGGCGCGTGCCGTCCGCCTCGGCGTCGGCGCGTCCGCTCTCGATGGTGCGGACCTCCACATTGCCGAGCGCGTTCAGCTTTTCGACCAGCGCGTCCCTGGCCTTGTCGGTCTGGGCCTGCCGCTCGCCTATGGTCTGGCTGCCGCTGCGATCGACGACGATTGCGACGACATCCTTCAAGCCGGCGCGGTCCTCCCGCACCAGGGCGGGATCGCAAAGGGCCAAGATCAAGAGGGCGAAGCCAATCCCGCGCAAAAGCGCGCCCCGCCGGCCGGCGTAAAGCCAGAGCCCGAGGAGCAGGAGCGCGACGACGCCAAAGCCGACGAGGACAGGCCAGGGCAAAAGCGGCGTGAAGCTGAGTTGGAACTCTGTCATTAGGGCGCGAAACTATCGGGTTTCTTGGGAGCAGGATAGGATTTCACGTCGAATTGCTTTGGCGTAGGCTCTCAAAGCTCGGCCGTCGCCGCCGCGTCCTCCCAGAATTCGGGCCGCGCCTGCGCCAGCCTGCCGCCGATGCGCACCGGCGCGATGCGGGTCGCGAGCCCCCTGCCGTCGAGTTCGACCGCGACTCCGCAAAGCGTGGCCGCGCCCGCCGCCGGCTCGAACCGCGCGGAGGGCAGCTTGGTGGTGAACCTCCGGATCGGCTCCTCCTTCTCCATGCCGATGACCGAATTATAGTCCCCGGTCATGCCGGCGTCGGTCATATAGGCGGAGCCTTGCGGCAAAATCTGATGATCGGCCGTCGGCACATGCGTATGCGTCCCGACCACGAGCGAGACGCGGCCGTCGACGAAATGCGCGAAAGCCTGCTTTTCGCTCGACGCCTCGGCGTGGAAATCGATGACGGCGGCGTCGCAGCCGGCCCCCAAGGGGCAGGCGCCAAGCTCACGCTCGGCGGCGGCGAAAGGATCGTCCATGGCGTCCATGAAGACGCGGCCCATTAAATTGATCACGAGGACGCGGGCGCCCGCCGCCGTTTCAATGAGATTGGCGCCGCCGCCCGGAACGCCGCGCGGATAGTTCAGCGGCCTGATGAGGCGCGGCTGCCTGGCGATGAAGACAAGCGCCTCGCGCTGGTCGAAGGCGTGATTGCCGAGCGTGACGCAATCCGCGCCGGCGTCGAGAAAATCGGCGCAGATCGCCTCGGTGATGCCGAAGCCGCCGGCGGCGTTCTCGCCATTGACGATAATGCAGTCGAGGCCCCAGGCGAGCCGCAATCTGGGCAATTGCTCGGCAAGGACGGCGCGGCCGGCGCGGCCGACGACGTCACCGATGAAGAGAAGGCGCATGATTTTGTCCGCGTGCGTGCAACGCCTGCAAAGCCTGGGGGCAAAGCGCGCCGCTAAAATCGAGCAATGGGGGTTTCGCCATTTGTCATTGGGCCATGGACGCCTGCCGGCAGTCGATCAATTCGCGTTCCGTCAGAACGTAATCGAGCCGCTCGTCATGCGCCTCATGCGGGATTTTTGGCAAGGCCTGGCTGGCGTAGGCGACGCCTATGGCGCAAATGGGCTTGGCCGCGCGGAGCTTCGCCAGGGTGCGGTCGTAGAAGCCGGCGCCATAGCCGATCCTGTGGCCGGTGCGGTCAAAGGCGGCGAGCGGCACGAAGAGAAGGTCCGGCGCGACCTCGGGCGCGCTCGCCAAGGGCTCGCTTATCGCCATCTTGCCTTTGACGGTCGGCTCGCCCGGACGCCATTGGCGAAACACGAGCGGCTTATCCCGCGCGCCGGTGATCGGCAAGGCGGTCGTCACGCCGTGGCGGGCGAGAGCCTCGAGCAGCGGCAAGGTCGAGGGCTCGCGAGCCAGGGCGAAATAGGCCGAGACGACATGCGGGCGCAGGCGCAGCGCCAGATTGAGGCCCTCGGTGGCGAGACGGGCGGCCAAAGCAACACCGGCCTCGGCGCTTTCCTCGGCCCGGCGCGACAAGGCTTGCGCCCGAAGGGCGGCTTTGCTGGCGGAGGGCGGCATCGGGCGATCAGGCAGCCGTGAAAGAGTTTGTGAAGAGTTAAAGCGCGGGGCCGCAATGGCCGTGGGACATCGATCCCGGGTACCTACAACGTAGGTGGGCGCCGTGTGTCCTTGCCCACGGGCAAGGTCAGGGACAGCTCCCTTAGAGATCGATAAGGCCCCGGGAATGCAGATCCAACACGAACCTCGCAGCTCCGCGCAACCAATCTAGTGTCCGCCGGCGGAAAACGCCAGAGCGCGTTCTGAAAAAGCTGATCGGCTTTTTTGATCAGAACATGCGCCAACTTATTGATCGGGAGCGGCTTTGCCGAGAAGACGCAAGGCTCACGCCTCGCCCCGGCCCGAGCCGTTCAAGTCCTGCGTCACCCGCTCGATGCGCAACGCGGCTTCGCCGAGGGAGTCGGCGACGCGCGCGGCCCATTCGTCGGTCCGGCTCGAGCCATGCGCGCCATTGGTTTTGATCTCGGCGATTTCGGTCTGCAGAGCGTTGACGCGCTGGCGCTGCTCGGCCAATTCATCGGCGAGGGTGATCGCCGCCATGATGGTGAGGCGCTGGTCGCCGATTTCGCCGAAGCGCTGCCGCATGCCCGAGATTTTGCCGTCCACCGCGCGCGCGAGTTCGCCGAGGCGGTCCTCCTCGCCTTCCTCGCAGGCGATCCGATAGATTCGGCCGGCGATCGTCACCGCGACCTCGGTCATTGCGCCGCTCCTTCAGATCCGTCGCCCGGAACAGGCGGCGCCGATGGCGACCGCTCGCCGGGAGGCTTTTCAACTTCCACGTGTATCCGCCGCGTCCAAGAACGCCTTGATCGTCGCGCTTACCGTCTTCAGCCGGCGCGCGACCTCCTCATTCGCCGACTCGAGCGCATTGGTCCGCGCCGCAGCGCCATCGAGCTCGACCGCGAGGCGGGAGCGGTCGTCCTGCATGACCGTGAGCTCTTCCTCGAGATTTGCGCGCAGGGCGTCCGCCTGAACGCGTCGCTCTCCGGCCGCCTCGAGATGGTCGAGCGCGGCGGCGAGCCGTTTCAGCGCAGCCTCCAGTCGGTCAAGCGCATTCATTTTCGTGTTCGCATCCAGCTGCGCCAAATTAGAGCGCTTTCGCGTCAACTGGAAACATGAAAACGCCGCCATTCATCGATTTATCGTATGTTTCGCGCCGCATTCGCCGTTGCGTCTCGCAAAAAATGCCGGTTTCCGGCCGGCGGAATGGGTCCGCCGTCCGGCGAGCGGCCCTGCTGCGGCCAATGGAGGCACGGCGGCGCGTTGACACCCGCCTATCGAATGCTATCACTCCAACGCGCTTCATTCGCCGCGGCGGCGAATGGCCAATGCGACGGATCGCTCGAAACCGCGCGGCGCGAGACGGCCGCCGCATCCGAGACTGAGGCGATTCGCGCGGCCTCGCCGTCCATGGCGAGGGTTGGCCAAGAAGTATTGTGCGCGGACCTGATGAGCATTGCCGCAGCTATGGCTGACAAGGAAACTTGAAAATATTTTATAAGAACTGTCACGAGCTGCTTTACGTCGCGGTGCAATCTTTAGGCAATTCTTGCGCTGCGGCGCAACAATAATTGACGCCTATTTGAAGCCACGCCATAAAACCATTCCATGAGGGTGAGCCGGCGGGTCCGACCGGGCCGGCTGAAGACGAGGAGCAATGAAGGATGGCGGTTCAAGTCGCTATCAATGGTTTTGGCCGCATCGGCCGCAATGTCCTGCGGGCGATCGCCGAGTCCGGACGCACGGATATTCACGTCGTCGCGATCAACGATCTCGGACCGGTGGAGACCAACGCCCATCTGTTTCGCTTCGATTCCGTCCATGGAAGGTTTCCGGGCGAAGTCAAAGTCGCGGGCGACTCGATCGACGTGGGAACCGGGCCGATCAAGGTCACCGCCGTCCGCGATCCGCATGAATTGCCGCATAAGGAGCTCGGCGTCGACATCGCGCTCGAATGCACCGGGCTTTTCACCTCGCGCGAAAAGGCCGCCGCGCATCTGAAGGCCGGGGCCAAGCGCGTCCTCATCTCGGCGCCGGGCGACAAGGCCGATTTGACCGTGGTCTTCGGGGTTAATCACGACAAGCTCACGAAGGATCATCTCGTCGTCTCCAACGCCTCCTGCACCACCAATTGCCTCGCGCCCGTCGCCAAGGTCCTGAACGATTCGATCGGCATCGAGAAAGGATTCATGACGACGATCCATTCCTATACCGGCGACCAGCCGACGCTCGACACGTTTCACAAGGATCTCTACCGGGGCCGCGCCGCCGCGCTCTCGATGATTCCGACCTCGACCGGCGCCGCCAAGGCCGTCGGCCTCGTTCTGCCCGAGCTTAACGGGAGGCTCGACGGCGCGGCGATCCGCGTGCCGACGCCCAATGTCTCGGTCATCGACTTCACCTTCGTCGCCAAGCGGGCGACGAGCGCGGAAGAGATCAAGGATGCGGTGAAGCGCGCCGCCGAGCAGCAGCTGAAAGGCGTTCTGACCTTCACCGAGAGCCCCAATGTCTCGGCCGATTTCAATCATGATTCCGCATTCGTCGATTTTCCACATGGATCAGACGCGCGTGCATTGACGGAACATTCGTGCGCGTCGTGTCCTGGTACGACAATGAATGGGGCTATTCGAACCGCATGGTCGATACGGCTGTCGCTTTGGGGAAGCTCATATGACGAAATCCAGTCCTTTGTCCTTGTTTCCGACCCTCGACGACGCGGTCCTGCCGGGAAAGCGCGTTCTCGTCCGGGTCGATCTCAATGTGCCGATGGAAAACGGCAGGATCACCGATTCGACCCGCATCGAGCGCATCCTCCGAATATTCGCGAGATTTCCAGCCAAGGGCGCCAAGGTCATCATCCTGTCGCATCTCGGCCGCCCGAAGAAGGGCCGGAGCGAGAAACTTCGCTGAAGCCGGTCGGCGGTCGCCCTCGAGCAAGAGCTCGGGCAGCATGGTCTATTTCGCCTCCGATTGCATTGGCGACGTCGCCAAAGCCGCCGTCGCCGCCTTGCGCAACGGCGAAATTCTCCTGCTGGAGAACACCCGCTTCCACGCCGGCGAAGACAAGAACGATCCGGCCTTCGTCGACGCGCTTGCCGAGCTCGGCGACCTCTATGTCAATGACGCATTTTCGACCTCGCATCGGGCGCATGCCTCGACCGAAGGGCTCGCGCATAAGATGCCCGCCTATGCCGGGCGCACCATGCAGATCGAGCTCGAGATGCTGACCGAGCTGCTGGCCGAGCCCGGAGCGGCCGGTGGTGGCGATCGTCGGCGGCGCGAAAGTCTCGACCAAGCTCGAACTCCTCGGCAATCTCATGCGCCGCGTCGATCATCTGGTCATCGGCGGCGGCATGGCCAATACCTTCCTCGCCGCGAGCGGCAAGGCGATCGGCAAATCGCTTTGCGAGATGCAGCTCGCCGATGTCGCGCGAAAGATCCTGGCCGATGCGGATGCGACGAGTTGCCAGCTCGTCCTTCCGGTGGACGCCATTGTCGCGGCGAAGCTCGAGCCCAACGCCAGCGTGCGCGCGGTCGACATCAACATGGTCGGCGAGAATGACGTCATTCTCGACATCGGCCCGCGCACGAT
>CAWESJ010000132.1:0-18507 GCA_963811015.1 uncultured Alphaproteobacteria bacterium
GGAAAAGTCTCGATTTGTTCCGGCGCGACGCCAACCGACGCGAGGTCGGCGGTAATCATGGCGGGGATATCCAGATGGGCGCCATCGATCTGCTGTACCGTCGCCTTGCCCAGTTCAGCGCGCACACGCTCCGCCACCTCCGCGCCGATTTCGCAGCACGGTGGACGCAGCGTCAGGCCGATGCCGATCACGAACGCGCGTGGGTCGGTGGCAACCCACTCCATCATTTGACGCACGGCATGTGACGCAATGCGCCCGAGCGCGCCGCGCAGCCCGGCGTGAACGATGGCCAGCGTGTGGTGGGCCTGATCGACGATAATGACCGGCGCGCAATCGGCGACTTGGATGGCGATGGGCACGTCGACATCGGTGACGATAAGGCCATCCGTCTCCGGGATGGCGCTATCCCAACTATACGCCCCCGCGCCGCACTGTTGCACCTGCACCCAAGCAATAGCCGTCCCGTGGACTTGCTGCGCGGCAACCAGACGATCAGGATCGTACCCGGCGGCGCGCGCTAACCGGCGACGATTTTCACTGACGCGGTCCGGGTCGTCCCCGACATGGTAGCCCAGGTTGAGCGAGGCATACGCCCCTTCGCTCACACCGCCCTCACGCGTTGAGATGAGATGGCGCAAGTGCGGGACGTTGCGCAACGTGGTGAATTGTTCGTAGTTCATGCGCATTACCAGAGCAATTTGTATTTCGTTTTCCGTGCCAGCAGGGCATCAAATCCCCACACGCGTCCGGGCGCCGCAATGAACACTGCGCACGCCATCAGTAGCGGCATCCCATAGGACCACACCGCCGACACGTCCCCGAAGTTGTGCGGTGGGGCGTCCGTCCAGAGCAGACATAGAAAAAATAGGCTCATCGCGATGGCCAACAGCGCTCCGAGGCGCGTCAATAATCCCACCAGTAATAACAAACCGGCCAACAACGCGCAGATCATCAAGACGTAGGCGTACACCTGCGCATGCGGTGCAATCGTATGCCGCAAGAATGCCGCGTACCGATCCCATGCCGCGCCCTGCACAAAGGCGCCGTTCGCCGCGGTTGCTTGTTTCAATAACGACACAACTTCCACGCGGACCCGCAGGAGCGCATAGCCGTAATAGAGCCAAAAAGCACCTAAACAAATACGAACCAGCACCATTGCCGCCATCGCGGCCTGCGGACGCTGTCCTCCCCCACCGCCGGATTTTGCCATGCATAACCTCCCGTCTTACCCTACAAGCTACTTGCAAAATATGATTCGCCGCTGATACGCACGTTCCCTGTTGATGTCGATTCGGTATTCGGGGCGCATGAATTTTTTGTCAGGAATTTTGCGCCATCGTCTTTTGGGGACAGACCACGCTCCGCGCCTTTTCCAAACAGTGACTATCATTACAGGTAAGCTTATAGATATAGTCACTCGTAAGAAAGTGAAAGCCCTATGCGTATTTTGCCCAATACCATTCACGTAAGGCTTGTCGATTCTTGATCTCTTCAGGTTCCTGTTAGCCCGAAGGGCTGGTATACTATAGCCCTGGGCAACGCCCAGGGTATTATGTCTAACAAGCCCTAGCCCTGTAAATGTTGCAAATTTGCACCATCTTATTTAAATTTTTGTCGAAATCGGCCCTGTTGCAGCCGATAATTCAACGTCGATGGCCAAATATTCTTCGACCAGCCGTTGACTACATTGTAACACGATGGCGGTGTGCGCGGCGTCAAATCCTTGCAGCCGACAATAGCGTACGCGTTCATACCGTTCGAGATAGCGGTCGACTGCCTCAAGGGAATGATAGGTTTCTTTGGCGATTTGGCACGATTCTTTGCCGTCGCGAAAGCGTTTAAGGCAAATAATGCGTTTATGCGTGATCGCGGTGCCCGACGTCATGGAGGGTACCGCGTCGGATCGTCTTTTGCGCGGTCCGTTCATAGGCGGCTAATACATGGGCGATTTTGCTCTCTGCGGTGTGGAGTAACATCGCCAAATCGCAATTGGATAAGACCGCCCCTTGGGCATACGCCTGCTCACACAGGCGGACGGCGAGGGCTTGGAGACGGTCACTGGGCGATTGGCGCGCAAGAATCGCTTCGACATCTGCCGGTGTGGCGAGGTCGAGGATCACCGTGTGCAAATGAGTCGCCGTGGTCGGCCTCCGGTGCGCGGGTGGGGAGGCTATCGCTCGCAATGGCTGCCCAGAGGACTTGCCCGTGATGCAACGTCTCGGTGCGGTAATGATAGGTATCAATGACTTCGCGCGCGCCTCGAGCGGAACCCTGCTCGAGGCGTTTCTCGCTCCGCCGCCGGCGAGAACCAATCCACGACCGGCGTCAGTCCAAGACGCCGGTTTTTTTGTTCATGGCGTTCCTCTCACCCGCTTCAGTCGCGGGGGCCAGATTTGCGCTTAAGCCCGGCCTGGCGCCCCTTCAGGGGATCGCAATCCCAGCTTCCGAGCTCAACCGTCGCAGCAGGCTCGGCGTAAACTCGCCATGCGCGGGAAGGCCGCGATCGCGCTCATAGCGCAGGAGCGCCTGGCGCGTCGTCGCGCCCATGGCGCCGTCGGGCTTGAGCACGAAACCCAATTTCACCAGCGCGCGCTGGGCGGCGAGCACGGTTTTGCCCTGCGCGGCCGGCGCCGCCGGCGCCCCGAGCTTTTCCTCCCGCGCGGGCGCCGGCGTCTTCAACAATTGTGAAATCGGGTCGGCCGGCTTGGGCTCCGCAGCCTCAACAGCCGGCGCCTGCGCGCGCGGCCGAACGCCGCTCGCTTTTTCCAACGGCCTTTGGTCAATGAGCGACTTTTCCGCGGCCGGCTTGTCGTTCGCCGTATTGGGCGAGGGCCGCGGCGCCGGCCTCGTCTCCGTGATCGACGGCTCCCTCACGACGGCGGGCGGCGCGGCGCGGGCGAAAAGCGGGGCCGGATGCCGGGTCTTCTGCAAGGTGAGCGCGTTGATGAGAATGCCGGCGATCGCCGCGGCGCAAAGCCCGCTCGCGAAAAGGGGAAGAACATAGCGTCGGGCGCGCCGTCCCGGCTGGCCCGCGCCGCGCCCGTTTCCGCCGGACCCCATGCCGCGCATGCGCTTCGATTTCGAAGCCGGTTCGACCAAAATGAAATCATGATCGGCCGCAGCCAGAGCTTCACGCAATTTTCTTCCCCATTATGGTCTGAAAAACGTCACGCTGATCGTCGCCGCGGCGAAAGCGCGGGATGGTTTCAATCGTGGCCGACGCATTGATTTTGTCGCCCGCGCGCCGACAATCGACAGGCAGGCGAACGAGAACGCCGGTCCCTTCGCCGGGCTCGCTCGCTACCGCCAGGGAGCCGCCATGAAGGCCGACGAGGCCGCGAACGATGGAGAGGCCCAGTCCGGTGCCGGTAAAAGGGCGATCCGGCGCGGCCCTGACCTGGAAGAACGGATCGCCGAGACGGGCGAGATCATGGGCGCTCATCCCGACGCCGGTGTCGGCCACCAAAATCACGATCATATTTCCCTCCCGCCTCGCGCTGACGTTCACGCGCCCTGAGACGGGCGTGAACTTCACCGCATTGGAGAGAAGATTGATCAGGATTTGCCGGCAGGCGCGCTTGTCGCCGGTGAACTCCCCGAGCTCGGCCGGATAGGCGCGGATGATCTCGATCGCGTTTTCCTGGGCGCCGAGCTTGACCATGTCGCAGCAGGAATCGATCAGCGGCGCGATCGGGAACGGCTCGGGATCAAGCTCGAAGGAGCCGGACCGCATTTTCGAAAGGTCGAGGATCGAGTTGACGACGGCGAGAAGATGCTGCCCCGACTGGTGAATGATCGCCGCATATTCGCGCTGCTTGGCGAGATCGCGGGGCGCGAAGTCCGGATCGCCGAGAATTTCGGAAAAGCCGATGATCGCGTTCAGCGGGGTGCGCAGCTCATGGCTCACATTGGCGAGGAATCGATCCTTGGAAAGGCTCGCCTCTTCGGCGGCGGCGCGGGCGGCCTCGAGTTCGTCCTGGCGACGCCTGGCTTCGGTGACATCGCGAAATATGGCGATCGCCGCTCCGGCCTGATCGCTGTCTCGCGGCGCCCGCCATGGGCTCGCGCGCATGTCCAGCCAGTGGAAAACCGGCTCGACATAGGCGCCGCGATCGACCCTGGCCGCGCCGCGCAGGCGCAGAATGGCCCCGACATCCGAGGCGCCGCGGCTCGCGTCGGCGATCGCCTGCAAAAAGGCCGGCCGATCGGCGACATGGACATGCTCGAAAAAGCCGCGCCCCATCAGCGCGCCGGGCGGCAGGCCGAGGAAGTCCCGGCAATTGCCGCTGACCGATAGGGCCGCCCCGGTGCGGTCGAGCTTAGCCACAAGCGCGCCGGCGGTCTCGATGAGACGATCCATGCGCTGCGCCTGAAGGCGTTCGCGCGCGCGCCGCGCGGTCCGCCGGCGGACGCGTCCCATCGCCGCCTTGAGGGACTTCCCCAGCCTGCGCAAGATAAAGCCGTCCCGCCGCTCGCGCTCCGCCGGATGCGCGGGCGCCTCCGGATGGAGCAAATCGGCGATGTGGCTGTCAAGGATCCGAGGCTGATCCAAAATCTGCTCCGCGCTGCGCCGCCATCTCTCGGCAGCTCCGCCCATGGACGAGGAAGCCTGCCACGCCGCATGTTAAGAGCGCCCTAAGCCCAGCGGCGCAGGCCCCGTTTGCGGCCTTCGAAACGCCAAATCGCGCGGGGCGCGCCGGGCAAATTTACGGCATGGTGTAAAATAAGTTGCCGGCCATCGCCGCCAGCCGCGCGACGCTCGCGCAAGGTCCGCCGGCGCGCGCCAAGGGAACTGGCCAGGAGATTTTAACAAAAGGAGCTTACGCAAAGCTGCCGCCGCATGAGGGCCGATCGATGTTCTTTCTGCTTCGCGCCATGTTTTGGCTCGCGATCCTGTTCGCCGCCTTGCCTTGGCCGGATGATGTTCGGCCGCCGACCCGGGCGCAATCCGCGCCAAAGCCGCAAGACATTTTCGCCAAGGCGCTCGAACAGGCGCGCGCCGGGGTCGAAAGGGCCTGTCTCGACGCGCCTGCCGCCTGCGCGGAAGCCGCAGCCGACGCAAGCCGATTGCTCGCCTCGGACAAGCGCCAGGACTTAGACAAGCGTCAGGACGGCAGAGCCAAGCCGGCGCTCGATGGCCGGACGGTTCGTCCGTAACGCAGAAGAGCAAGTGAGCTTGCCGGGCCGCGGCGGACGCCCCGCGCGCGGGCGGTCTTTTTTTATAGCTTCGCGGATGCGCCGTCGGTATAGAGAAGGGTCATTCATCCTGAGCCTTCGAACCGCCATGAACCTCGACGAAATCATAGAGAACTTCAACTATCTCGACGAATGGGAAGACCGCTATCGCTACCTGATCGAGCTCGGCCGCACGCTCGAGCCCCTGGACGACGCCGCGCATAATGACGCCAACAAGGTTCTCGGTTGCGCGAGTCAGGTCTGGCTCGAGACCCACGTCACGAAAGACGGAGCCGGAACGCCTGTTCTTAAGCTCAAGGGCGATAGCGACGCCCATATCGTGCGCGGGCTTGTCGCGCTCGTGCTGGCGCTCTATTCCGAGCAGACTGCGTCGCATATTCTGGCGACCGACGCGCAAGGCCTGTTCCAGAGCCTCGGCCTCTCGGCGCATTTGACGCCGCAGCGCACAAATGGCGTTCGCTCAATGGTTGAGCGCATCAAATCCGATGCGCGCGCGGCCGCCGCCGCCGTCGCCTGATGGCTTGAAGCCGGATGCGGACGCTTGCGTCCGCCCGCGCAACCGCGCCTCGGAGCTTCCCCGCGCGGTGGACGCGCCGCAGCGCCGCCTGGCCCGAGGGGCCAGCCTAATCTTTATATGGAGGGAACGCGCTTGACGCCGCAGACTTGGCGCGCAGGCCGCTAGAACATGTTTTTTAAAACATTTGGCCGGTTTTTTCTTCGCCGAAAACAGGCTCCAAGCCTTTGAATTTGAGCGCTTCCTTTTCGTTCGGACCATTCCGTCCGATCGGGAGCCGCTCCAGGCGCGACCCATCATAATTTAGCGAAAGATGCTTCAGCGCAGCCGCCGACGCTGCTGCCCGAGCCCCATTTGCTTGGCGAGATTGGAGCGCGCCTTGGCGTAATTCGGCGCAACCATAGGGTAGTCCGGCGCCAATCCCCATTTCTCGCGATATTCATCGGGCGACAGATTGTATTGCGTCCGCAAATGCCGCTTCAAAGACTTGAATTTTCGTCCATCCTCGAGACAAACAAGGAAATCATTCGTGACCGACTTCTTTGCCGGCACCGCGGGTTTCGGAATCTCGACAGGAGGGACGACCGTGCCCGAGGTCACCCGCAGCAAAGCCGAATGAACCTCATTGATCAGCGTCGGTAAATCGCTGGCAGGCACTGAATTATTGCTTACGTAGGCCGACACGATGTCGGCGGCCAGCTCTATGTAATTGTTAGAACTCGACGTCTCGCTCATGGCGCTCAATATCCTGAGTAGAAGGCATCGCAGCAGGAGTGGGGGTCAAATAGCGATACCGTATTTGCCGCGCGCAGCGGCAAGACCCTCCCAAACAAACGTTCTGTTCAGCGATTTTTGCGAATTGACTTTTAAGAACATTTTTTGTTTCTAAGACGAAAACTTCGTATCCGCAAGTAGCAATCAACTCACTTTATTGCGCCCAAGAAAAAAAGCTGAACGCTCCCGGTTCCGTCAAATTAACCGGGGCCCGATAAAGGCGCCGTTACAGATCGACGGTTAGGGCGGCCCGGCGGACGCCGCCGTCCGGCTATTCAGGAAAGCAAGCCGGACGCACGAAATAGCCGCTTGCCGATCCGCTTCCCTTTCGACTAGTTTGCCGCCGCGAGAAGCGTCGGCGAGAATGAGCGTGGCCACCAGAAAGATCGCGGCGGGCGGCGACGACAGGCCGCTTCACCTTTCTTCGAAGCGGCGCTATCGAGGGCTTCGCCTTACGCAGCGAGGGAGGCGGCGGGCGACGCGCCGCGAAAGCCAGCAATGACTGTCGGGTTTCATAAAGGACCGCCGCACGCTCCGCCGGTCATCGAGAAGCGCGCCGAGGCGAAAATCGTCCATGGCGTCGCGCTGAATGACGATTACGCTTGGCTGAGGGCGCCGAACTGGCGCGAGGTCCTGCGCGATCCGGACGCCCTGCCCCGGGACATTCGCGCCGTGATCGAGGCGGAGAATGATTACGCGCGCGCCGTGCTGACCCCCGAGGAGGCTGCGCGCAAGGCCCTTGTCACGGAAATGCGGGCGCGCATCAAGGAAGACGACGCCGAAGTTCCCCTTCCGGACGGCGCGTGGAATTACTATTCCCGACATGAAGAGGGCGGCCAGCACCCGATCTTCTGCCGCGCCAGGCGCGACGGCGGCGCCGAGGAGATCTTCTCGACGGCGACGCGCAGAGCCGCGGCAAGAGGTTTTTCGATCTTGGCGAGGCGCTCCATTCGCCAGATCACGCCAAGCTCGCCTGGAGCGCCGACGAAAAAGGATCGGAGCTTTATACGATCCGCGTCCGCGATCTTGGCTCCGGCAAGGACGCCGCGGTGAAGATCGCCGAGACTGACGGCAGTTTCGTCTGGATGGCGGATTCGCTTGGGTTTTACTATGTGCGGGTTGACGAGAACCATCGCCCGGCCGCGATTTTCCGGCACAGGATCGGCGAGGCTCCGGCGAAGGACGTCCTCATCTTCGAGGAGCGCGATCCGGGCGCGTTCATTCACATCAGGCGCAGCCAATCGGGAGCTTTCGCGATCATAAGCGTCAGCGATCACGATTCGTCCGAATGCCGTCTCGTCGATCTGCGCGATCCCGACGCGAAGCCGCGCCTCGTCGAGCCGCGCGCGCCCGGACTGCGCTACTGGGTCGAGGATCGCGGCGACCGGCTTTATCTACGCACCAATGCGGACGGAGCCGAGGACTTCAAGATTGCAAGCGCGCCTCTGGCGACCCCAGGGAAGGCTTTTTGGGTCGATGAAATTCCGCATGTCCCGGGGCGAATGATCGTCACCGCGGCGCTTTTTCCAGACCATCTCGTGCGGCTTGAGAGGGAAGCCGGCTTGCCGCGCATCGTCATCCGCGATTTCGCCGACGGCCAGGAACATGCGATCGCCTTCGCCGAGGAGGCCTATGCGCTGGGGATGGAGGATCTGCTCGACTATTCCATTCCCACGCTGCGCTTCTCCTACTCATCCCTGACGACGCCCGAGGAGACCTATGACTATGATCTCGCTGCGCGCGAGAGGGTCTTGCGCAAGCGCCAGTCGATCCCGTCCGGCCACGACCCCTCGCGCTATGTGACGCGCCGGCTTTTCGCCATCGCCGGCGATGGCGAAAGCGTGCCTGTCTCTATCCTGCATCGCGCCGATCTGCGCTTGGACGGCTCCGCGCCGGTCCTGCTTTACGGCTATGGCGCCTATGGCTCGCAGACCCCGGCGTCCTTCGAGGCCGAACGCCTATCCCTCGTCGATCGCGGCTTTGTTTACGCCATCGCCCATGTTCGCGGCGGGTCCGACAAGGGCTGGCGCTGGTATCTCGATGGAAAGCTCGCGAAAAAGCCGAACACGTTTGGCGACTTCATCGCCGCCGCGCGGCGTCTCATCGCCGAGGGCTATACGCGCGAGGGGCGGATCATAGCGGAGGGCGGGAGCGCCGGCGGCATGCTGATCGGGGCCGTCGTCAATATCGCGCCCGAGCTTTTCGCCGGCGCGATCGCCGACGTGCCTTTCGTCGACGTCCTGAACACGATGCTCGACGCCGAATTGCCGCTGACGCCGCCCGAATGGCTCGAATGGGGCAATCCTATCGCCGACCCAGCCGCCTTCGCGACCATCCGCTCCTATTCGCCCTATGACAATGTGGCGCCCAAGCGCTATCCGCCCATCCTGGCTCTGGGCGGCCTGACCGATCCGCGCGTCACCTATTGGGAGCCCTTGAAATGGGCGGCGCGGCTTCGCGCGACAATGACCGGCGGCGGCCCCATCCTGCTCGCGACCAATATGGGCGCGGGCCATGGCGGCGCCTCGGGACGCTTCGACCATCTCGATGAAATCGCGCTGCAATACGCCTTCGCCCTGGCCTGCGCCGAGGGCCGCTATGACTCCACGGCCGCGCCCGCCTGACCGTCTTGCGAACCGACAGATTCGCGCGCGCCGAAGCGCAGATTGGAGACCAGAGTCATGTTTTCATGCACCGGCTATGCGGCCAATGGCGCGAAAGAGCCGCTCGCGCCTTTTTCTTTCAATCGCCGCGACCTCGGCCCCGCCGACGTCCTGATCGACATCCTGTTTTGCGGGGTCTGCCATTCGGATCTGCATCAGGCGCGCAATGAGTGGCGCAACACGGTCTATCCCTGCCTGCCCGGCCATGAGATCGTCGGGCGCGTGGCCAAGACTGGACCTCAAGTCTCGCGTTTCAAGGCCGGCGATCTCGTCGGCGTCGGCTGCATGGTGGATTCCTGCCGGACCTGCGCATCCTGCCGCGCCGGCTTCGAGCAATATTGCGAAAACGGCTTCAACCCGACCTATAACGGCCAGGAAAAAACGATCGGCGGGCCGACCTTCGGCGGCTATTCGAACGTGATCGTCGTCGACGAATCCTTCGTGCTGCGCGTATCGGACAAACTCGATCCAGCCGCCGTCGCGCCGCTTCTTTGCGCCGGGATCACCACCTATTCGCCGCTGCGCCATTGGAAGGTCGGGCCAGGCCAGAAAGTCGGAATCGTAGGCCTCGGCGGCCTTGGCCACATGGGGATAAAGTTCTCCCACGCCTTCGGCGCCCGCACGGTCCTGTTCACGACCTCGCCCGGCAAGGCCGCGGACGCCGTAAGGCTCGGCGCCGACGAAGTCGTGATCTCCAAGGATCAGGGCCAGATGGCCGCGCATGGAAGCAGCTTCGACGTTATTTTGGATACGGTCGCCGCATCGCATGACGTAAGCCAATATCTCGCGCTCTTGAAGCGCGACGGCACATTGATCCAGGTCGGCGCGCCCGAGCTGCCGCTGGCGGTCCCGGTTTTCAGCCTGATCTTCAAACGCCGCAATTTCGCCGGCTCGCTGATCGGCGGCATAGCCGAGACCCAGGAAATGCTGGATTTTTGCGCCGAGCGCGGCATTGCGTCCGATATCGAGGTGATCCCGATCCAGAAGATCAACGAAGCCTATGAGCGCATGCTGCGCAGCGACGTGCGTTACCGCTTTTCAATCGACATGAGCAGCTTGAAGGCGGCGGCTTAAGGCTCCGGATCGACGCTCTAGATCAATAAGTTGGAGCATGTTCTGATCGAAAAAGTCGATCAACTTTTTCGGAACATGCTCTAAAACCACTGGAACAGGCCGGCGGCGATTGACGCATGGCCGCGCAACGCGCCGATCAGGGCCGCGAAGGTCGCGGCGGCGATAAATCCGTCGAGACGATCCATGAATCCGCCGTGACCGGGGATCAATTGGCTCGAATCCTTCACGCCGAAGCGCCGCTTGACATAGGATTCGAACACGTCGCCGCCTTGCGAAACGGCGGCCGCGGCAAGGCCAAGCGCAAGGATCGGGAGGGCAGGCAAGGGCTTGTCGAGACCAGCGGCGGCGATCGCCGCGCCCACGGCCGCGCCGGCGAAAACGCCGGTGAGCGTTCCAGCCCAGGTTTTCGACGGCGAGAGCTTAGGCAAGACCTTCGGGCCGCCGATCAAGCGGCCGCCGAAATAGGCGAAAACGTCAGTGCCCCAGACGGCGCCGAAAAGCCAGATCATGGCGAGCGCCCCGAATGTCTCCGAATGGTAAAGGACGCTCACCGCGATGATGAGGGCGCCGGCATAGACGACCCCTGCCAAAGCCCAGATCCGGCGTCCGGGTCCGGCCGCCAAAGCCGCGAGAAATGCGCCGAGCAGAATGACGAGCCCGGCGGTCAAAGGCGCCCCCCTGCTGGCGAATTTCTCGGCGATGACCAGCGTCGGCGCGGCGATGACGATTCGGGCGAGCGGCCGCGCGGCGCCGATCAACGTCTGCCATTCATAGGCGATGGCGAAAGCGGCGATGAGCCAGATGATAGAGAAGACCTCGCCGCCAAGCCAGACCGAGATCAGCGTGGCCGCCATGAGGACGGCGGAGGATAGAATGCGCGGCAGGAGATCGGCCAAACGGCTCTCGCCGAGGTCCTCCGAATCCGGCGGCTCGTCACGCGGGGCGCCCGCGAAATCGCTCAGCATGACGCCGGCGTCCCAACACTAGGGTTCATTTTTTCTATCTGACCTTCTGGCCCTGCGCCGTCACCCTGCCGAAGCGCCGCTCGCGCGCCGAGAATTCGGCGAGGGCGGTCTCGAAGGCGTTGCGGTCGAAATCCGGCCAATGGATGGGAAGAAACACGAATTCGGAATAGGCCGCCTGCCACATCAGGAAATTTGAGAGTCTCTGCTCGCCGGAGGTGCGGATGATGAGGTCGGGGTCTGGCACGCCGGCGGTGTCGAGACGCTGCGCGAGCGCGGCCTCGTCGATCTCCGAGGGCTTGATGCGGCCGGCCGCGGCATCCTCCGCAAGGGCGCGCGCCGCCGCCGCGATTTCCTGCCGGCTGCCATAGTTGAAGGCGACGATCAGGGTCAAGTCGCGTGTTTGATCTGGTGAGGTCCTCGGCTTCGTCGAGCAGGGCCCTTATGTCCGGCTTCAGATCCGTCCGGCCGCCGATCACCTTGACCTTGACGCCCGCTTTGTGCAGCGCGCCGAGGTCGTTGCGGATGAAGCGCTTGAGCAGGCCCATGAGATCGGCGACTTCCTCGACCGGCCGGTTCCAGTTCTCCATCGAGAAGCTGTAGACGGTCAGATAGTCGAGCCCGAAGTCGATCGCGGCCCGGACGGTGGCGCGGAGCGCCTCGACGCCGCGCCTGTGCCCCTCGATCCGCGGCAAGCCGCGCATCGCCGCCCAGCGGCCGTTGCCGTCCATAATGATGCCGACATGCGCCGGGACGCAGGGCTTCGGACGCCGCGCGTCGAGCGCCGCCTCGCTGGAGATCATGCTCGGCATTCTAATGTCCTGGCGCCCAGCCGACTGCGGCATTTCTCCGCTGCCCCTCGGTTCAATCGAAAACTCCCGGCTCCTCGCCAAGAGCGAAACGCCCTGACGCCGCGCTTGAGCGGCGGGCGAAAGCCAATGCGCTCAAACTTAAATATGAAACCCGATCCGAAATCGCACACAACCGCGCATTTGAGCCTGCGATCGAGCATGACCCCGCCGAAATGATGGCGCGGCCGCGAATTTGGCGCGCGCCCGAGCGTTCGAGCGGGGTCCGCGAAGATCGGGCAGAAAACGCCGGGCGAGGCGCGCCGCCCCGCGAACCCGCTTATAGCAGACCGCGTCGAATCATACCTGCATGATTTCCTTTTCTTTCGACGCGAGCGCCTGGTCGATTTCGCTGACGAATTGATCGGTCGCCTTCTGGACCTCGCCTTCATGGCGTTTTTCGTCATCCTCGCTGATCGCCTTGTCCTTGAGCAGCTTCTTCAAGGCGTCGAGGCCGTCGCGGCGGACATGGCGGACCGCGACCCGCGCCTCCTCCGCGTATTTATGCGCGACCTTCGCCATTTCCTTGCGCCGCTGCTCGTTGAGCTCGGGGATGCGAATGCGCAGCACCTGCCCCTCGACCGTGGGTGACAGGCCGAGATTGGAGTTGCGGATCGCCTTGTCGACGGCGTTCACCATGCCCTTGTCCCAGACTTGAACCGAAAGCATGCGCGGCTCCGGCACGCTGATGGTCGCGACCTGATTGAGCGGCATCGACTGGCCATAGGCGTCCACATGCACCGGCTCGACGAGGCTCGCGGAGGCGCGTCCTGTGCGCAAGCCGCCCAATTCGTGCTTCAAGGTCGAAATCGTCCCCTGCATGCGCCGCTTCAAGTCGGAAATATCAAATTCTGCGCTCATCTTGAGACCCTAATGCGAATTAAAGGCTATTCGGAGCCGCGGCGCCCAAGCCGAAATGTGATTTCGAATGAGACTCTGTCCTCCCGCGCGCGACGCCGCCTTGGTCGATCGCCGGCGGGGAAGCCTCCGCGAATGCCGGGCGGCGCGAAAAATCCGCTCAGATCCAACGCGCGCATGCCGGTTTGGATCCGGCCGGCGCGCCCAAGCGGCCCCCGATTCGGAGATCAAGACGCAACCGGCGCCGCGATAATCATCCATGACACGCCGAAGCGGTCGGCGACCATGCCGAAGCGCGTGGCGAAGAATGTCTCGCCCAAGGGCATTTGCACCTGACCGCCCTCGGCCAATGCGGCGAACAGCCGGTCGGCCTCGGTCTCGTTCGCCGCTGTGAGCGTCAAGGAAAAGCCTTGGAAGCTCGGCCGCCCCGCGCAGCGGCCGTCGGAGGCTAGCACAGTCGTATCGCCGATGCGAAAGCTCATGTGCATCACTTTATCCTCGGAGCCCGGAGCGGCGACCGCCTTGGGCTCTGGGCTGTCCCTGAAGCGCTTGCAGCGCCACCACCTCGGCGCCGAGCGCGATGCGGTAGAACTCGGCCGCCTCCTCGCAGCGGCCGTCAAAGAATAAATAGGGCTGGACTTGCATGAGGCTTCCCATTCAAACGCCGCAGCGAAATGCGGGCGCACCGACCGCGCGCCGCCGGCGCGGCGTCCGATCAGGGCGAAACAAATGTCGCCTTGCCCTTCCCTTCGAGCGCGGCGCTAATCGCGCCCGCTTGACGGATTGAGAAGACGATTATCGGAATCCGGTTCTCCCGCGCAAGCGCGAATGCGGCCGTGTCCATGACCGCGAGATTTTTCGCGATGGCTTCGTCATGAGTGAGCGTCTCATAGCGCGTCGCCGTCGGATCGCGTTTCGGATCGGCGGAATAGACTCCGTCCACTTGCGTGGCTTTCATGATGAGGTCGCAGGACAGCTCGGCGCCGCGCAGCGCCGCCCCCGTATCGGTCGTGAAGAAGGGGTTGCCGGTGCCGCCGGCGAGCACGACGATCCGGCCCTTGGCGAGATGATGCAGCGCGGCCTGGCGGGAATAGGCCTCGCAAAGCGACGGCATGGGCACGGCCGACAAGGCCCGCGCCGACTGGCCTTGCTTTTCGATGGCGTATTCGAGGGCGAGCGCGTTCATGACCGTCGCGAGCATGCCGATCGAATCGGCCCGCGCCCGTTCAATCCCCTTGTCGGCGCCGGCGATGCCGCGAAAGAAATTGCCGCCGCCGACAACCACCGCCACCTCGACGCCGAGCGCGGCCGCTTTCGTGAGGTCCACGGCTATTCGGGTCAGGGTCGATGCGTCCAGACCATGGCTCTGCTCGCCCATCAAGGCTTCGCCGGACAGTTTGACGACGACGCGTCGCCATCGAGATCGCGTTGTTTGGCTGGAGTTCGGTCATTTGATCGCTGCGTCCCACCCGTCGATCCCAGCTTGTCGCGCAAGGCCTTGGCCTGCGTATCAAGCGCGGCTTAAATGGGCCATGCGGCTTCGCACCGTCAAGTGTCAATCGGCCTGACCGCGCGGCGCGTTCGGGCCAGATCGCGAAGAGACCGAGAGAGAGGGCCAGGGTGAGCGCGGCGACCAAAATATTGCTGATCGAGGACCATCCCATCGTCCGCGACGGATGCTTGCGCATATTCGCGCGGCGCCCGGATTTCGAGATCACCGAGGCGAACTCCGCGGAAGCGGGCCTCGCCGCGAATCGCCGCGTCCTGCCCGACGTCATCCTCCTCGACCTGGAGTTGCCGGACGCCAGCGGCCTCGACATCGTTGCTGTCCTCAGCAGCGACAATGCCGCGTCCCGCATAATTATTTTCAGCATGTACGAAACCGGGACATTCGTCGCGAAAGCGCTGGCGAACGGCGCGCGCGGCTATGTGACGAAGAATGACGATCCCAATGCGATCCTGCGCGCGATCGACGAGGTTCTGGCGGGATCGGTCTATCTCGGCCGATCGGTCGCGCAAAATCTCGCTTTGGCCAATTTCGCGCCCGCCGCCGACCCTTTGCGGGTTCTAAGCGACCGGGAACGGCAGGTCGTCGCCCTGCTCGGCGACGGCAAAAGCCTTTCGGAAATTTCCGCCGCCCTCGCGATCGGATATAAGACCACGGCCAACATTGTTTCCGCCCTGAAGCAGAAATTGCATATAGCAACCAGCCCCGCCCTCATCAAATTCGCGGTCGAGCTCAAGGGCAGATCGTGAGGCGGGCGACGCTTGCGGCGCCTTCGGTCTCGATACGGAGCGCGACAGGCCTTGCGCGCCGCGCCAAGGCCTGATTGGCCTGGAAACGAGGCATTACGGACGGCCTTCATCGGCGGGAGCTCGCAACGCGCGGCTTTCGCCGATGCGGGCGAAACATCGAATAGGACAATGATGACCAGACAAGACAATGGGCTCGATGAAGCTTTGAAGGGTCTGGGCCTCGCGCGTTTCACGCCGCCCGCGCCGAAGCCCGGCGGAATGATCCATGTATTTCAAATTTTAGATGAGCGGTCGCGCGCGCGGCTCGCCGACATTACCGACGCCGGCGCGGTAGATTTCGGCTTCGCCGAGCATCGCGAGTTCAATGCTTTCGCGCAGGCCGGCGCGACCGACTCCATTTGCATCTATTCGGCGACCGTCCGGACGATGTGGAGCCTGTGCAATGCGGTCATGACGATCCGCGAGGTCTTTCCCTGGATCGACGACGTCGACCGGCTCGGCGAAACCTCGGCGCCCCGCCCAAGGGCGAATTGTTTTTCGTCCGGGATCCGAGCGCCGCCAGCATGGAGATCGAGCCGATCCGCCGCAAATTGGCGGCGGCTCTGTTCGACGTGGCGATGGATTTCGCGCTGACGCATGAGCTCGGCCATCTCCTGAACGGACATGTCGATCTCCTGCATCAGGAAGCTGGCCCGACGCCGCTGCGGGAAATGCGCCTCGGCGATGCGGCCGGCCTCGGCCTGGCCGAGGCTCAAGCCCTGGAGTTCGACGCAGATTCCTTCGCCGCGCAAAGGGTTTTCGCGCGCGTCTATCGCGAAAACCCGTTCGCGGAATTCTCGGAAGGCTTGCTGAAGGACCATCGGGTCCCCATCGATGGCGACCATACCGCGTCCTGGTATTTCACCTGGTTCGCCATTTACGCCTATTTCCGCCTCTTCGACGAAGCTTGCGCCGTCGCCGACGTCCAAACCCGGGCGCAGCCGCCCGCATCGCTTCGGCTGGCCTGCCTCTTGCCCACCGTCTCCGCCGTCTGCGCGCGGCAGGGCTGGTCGACGCTCGGCATGGAGACTTGGGAGATTTTGGCGACCAACGCCGGCCTCGAAGCGGAAGGGGCGATCTGTCGCCTGCGCCGCGCTCCCGCCGATCCAAAGAGCTTCCTGTCCGCCTGGCGCGGCGCGGCCTTCGATCTGATCGAAGGCTATTTGCAGACCTGGGACTCGCTCGGGCCGCGGCTGAAGCCCTTGAAGCGCGGCGCTTCGGCGCCCAAAGCCGCGCCGAGCGCGGCAGGCTCATGAGAGGCGGCGCTTCCGACTTTGCAAAAGGCGCAAGGGAGCCTGTTTTAGAGCGGGATGAGGGAAGGAAAAAGCGTTCCGCCCCCGCCCGGCTCTGAGCGCGCGCCGCCAAGACAGACCCCGACGCGCGCCGCTACGACATGTTTTTTCTGATCCCATGAGCCGCACGGATCGGAAACCGCGTCAAGGCTTCGGCTGCGCGGGGGCCGGCGCGGGAGCCGGAGCAGGGGCGGCGGGATTGGAGAGGGCGGCCCCGCCCGACTGCGCCTTTGCGGCCTCGAGGCGCTTGCGCTCCTCTTCGGCGCGCTTCTGCAATTCCTCCTGCAATTTCTTTTGCTGCTCTTCGAGGACTTTCGGATCAATGGCCGGTCCGTCGAAGGCCTTGCCGAAACCGGCCAGCGGGAACTCGAAGGTGATCGTATTGTTCACCTGATTCTTGACGTCGACATTCAGGGTCGTTCCCTTCTTGAGCTCCGCGAAACTCGCCCCCTTGGCTCTGGCTTCGGCGAAACACCCGTTGGGGAAACAGATCTCGAAATTGCCGTCGGTCGTATCGCCCTTGTCGACCGAAAGCCTGAAGCCAGGCCGCAGCATCAGGCCGACCGGCAGCACAAGCCGAACAATGCGCGTTTCATCGCCGCCGATGTCATAAATGGCGAGGGCGAGCGGGGGCAGCTCCTTCTGGGCGCTGAAATCGCGCGTCGTGAAGCAGATTTCCTTATTGGTGTTCTGATCCTTGCCGCAAACCTTGGTCCAGTTGTCCTGGACCGGCGTAAGATCGATTTTGATCGGGCCTTGCGGCGGCTGGGGCTGACCTTGCGGCGGCGCGCTTTGCGCGGGTTGCTGCGCCGGCGCTGGCTTCGGCGCGGCCGGCTTTTTCGCCTGCGCGGAAGCCTCCGCGCCGCTCAGCAGGAACAAGGCAGCCACGCCAGCCGCGCCGCAGCGTTTCAACGAGAACGGCATTAGATTTCCTTTCAAATGATCGGCCTTGCGACAAAATCGCCGAGAAATCCTTCAGAAGCATTGGCGCGACAGCCGAGCCGCGACAGCGTTCTCGTCACGCGGCTTTGGACGCAGCCGGACGGACAAAGCCGACATTGCGGCCCGCAGTCAAGGAAGCGCCGATTAATGCGCCCCACTTATGACGAAATCGACTTTGCCGCTTGGGTTAAGCATATTGCCGCCAGCTTGCAAGTCCGCTCGCGCGATCAGCCTCGAACTTGACAATGGGCGACAGCCGGCCGCCGGCGGATTTTTTCGCAAGCCGGCGAAGCGCTGCGCCGCCTTGGAAGGCCTCGCGGCCTTCGGCGCGTCCGGGCCATGCCAATTTCGCTGCAATGGGCTAAATTGCCGCGATGACGCATCTGATGATTCGATCGGCCTCTGCGGCTCTCGCCGCCGCCTGCCTTTTATCCCTCGCGCTTTGCCGCGCCCCGCGCGCGGCGGAGGATCTCGCGGGGGTCGCGGACGCCGCCGCCCCGGCGCCGGCGATCGCCATGCATGGCGCGCCCCAATTGCCGGCGGGGTTCGACCATTTGCCCTACGCCGAGCCCGATGCGCCGAAGGGCGGCCGCCTGACGATCGGCTTCCAAGGCGCGTTCGACAGCCTCAATCCATTCAACCTGAAGGCCGGCTCGACCGCGCAAGGGCTCAACGGCAATGTCTTCGAGACCTTGATGACCCGCTCGCTCGACGAGCCTTTCACGCTTTACGGTCTGATCGCGCGGACCATCGAAACCGACGCCGACCGCTCCTATGTCGTCTTCCGGCTCGACCCGAACGCGCATTTTTCCGACGGCGCGCCGATCACCTCGGCCGACGTCTTGTTCACCTTCAACCTTCTCAAGAGCAAGGGCCGGCCGCAGCAGCGCGCCGCCTATTCCCTCGTCAAGGCGATCGACGCGCCGGACCCGCTGACGATCCGCTATGACCTCAAAGGAATCGGCGACCGCGAAATGCCGCTGACCTTGGCGCTCATGCCGGTGCTGCCGCGCCACAAGGTCGATTTGGCGAAATTCGACGACGCCACGCTCGAGATCCCGACCGGCTCCGGCCCCTATCGCATCGTCG
>CAWESJ010000133.1:0-5260 GCA_963811015.1 uncultured Alphaproteobacteria bacterium
TCCGGGCCGTACACGATTCGGATCGCCAGGCCGGCGAAAACGAATAAGCCGCCGCCGAGAACCGTTCCGATTAAAAGCGTGGCGTGCAGGCTCTTGATCACCAGGCCTCGCCCCGACGCGCCAAGACGGGCCGCCGCCGGCATCAGGATCGCGGCGATCGAACCCGCGATGTTCACGACGATCCAAGATACGCTTGTCGCAATCGCGTAGAATCCGACGCTCGCGGCGGTCAGGAACGCGGGGATGATCAAGAGATCGAGCCGCTGGGTGATGGTCCCGCTGACGAGCTCTCCATGGGTCCGGAGCGCGTACCAAAAGCTGCTCCGCCCGATCTCAAAGTCGGGCCGCGCGAGGCCGTGGCGGCGCAGCACGCGGATCGTCGAGATCAGAAGAACCGAGGCGGCCATGGCGGCCTGGGTGATTACGGCGTTTGGGACGGTGAAATAACCGGTCAGCCACAAGAGCACATAGGCGGTGGCCGCCCCGGCCGGCTGAAGGAAACGCATGGCGTTGAAGAAAAGAAAGTCCTGATCGCCGAGAATGACGCCTTGCATCAAATCCTCCAGCAAGACCACGACGATGAACGGCATGTAGAGACGCGCGAGGCTCAGCGTCTCCTCGGACTGCGCGGAGAGGAGGAAGGGAAGCGCGGTCTCGCCGACGATCACGGCTATGGCGCCGAGGGGAACGAAGACGATCAGCCAGGTCGAGAAGAGGCGCGCGCCAAGCGTCGCATCGCGGGACAGGTAGTAGGTCACCGCCTTGCCGCAGCCCATGGCCATAAGCCAGCCGAGCACTTGCGGCGCGGTCAGCACCGCAGTGAGGGCGCCCCGGCCGTCAGGGCCAAGCGTTCGCGCCGCGATAATTCCGGTCAATAGGCCCAACACCAGGGTCAACACGTTGATCACGATGGCGGTGGCGCCGCTTTTTGCGAAATTACCCATTGCTATCCATTTTTCGATAAGGAGCGGAAATCCTGCTTCCAGGATTAAAATCCAGCATTGACGTCATGCCGAGCAACAAGCATACCGCGACCGCTCGGATGTTCGCCCGCTTAACGATGGCCGACCATCCCTGCCCTGCCATCCCGCGCGGATCTAATAATGATTTTCGACATGCGTCTTTTCCAGTGGGCTGCATGGCGCAACCCTCCTTCAGCCGTTCAATGCGGCTTTTTAGACGCGAGTGTAACTCTAGCACGATTTCCAATCACGGCATACCCTCAACGTGGGAAGAAATTGCCGTCAAGCTGTAGAATCGATGAAGCAGCCGCTCGGCTCGCCATTGGCGAGCTCGGCGAAGCGATCGCTCCCAGACTATAGCGGGATGCGGCCGCGCGCCGCCAACGCGACGAAAGTGGCGGCGCGAAAACCAGTGCCGTAGCGCGCATCCGAATTTCACTCATATGGGTCATGAACCTCGCTTGCGGCGTGGGAGTCTCGCCCGCCTTTCGTCTTTCGTCGCACCCGCATTCCTTCGCCAGCGGCTCCGCCGGCGGCGGCGACGCGCTCCATGTCTGATATATAATGAATATGAGTTATTCATAATTGTATTTAGATTTATATAATGACACTATACTTAGTACGTAGCTAGTATATCTTAATATATTTATCAATACAACGCTTTTGTTCTTGCACCATGCGGCTGCGGCGTGTATTCAAATCAGATGCGCAGCCTTTTGACGGGGAGCGCGCGTCGTCAAGTCGCAACATTAGCTGCTTTTTGCACGACAGCCACGCTCGATTTTGGCGGGTGCAGGATTGTGCGGCCGTCTCTTTAGTCTAGGTTTTGGAGAAAGAGCGGGAAACGAGTTCAGGCCGCCGAAGCTTAGTTTTATAAGTATGAATGGCCGCGAACCTATCATTTTGATGGAATTTCTATTTTAATTATAGCCGCCTGCTAAATTGTGAGTTCTGAATAGAGAGTTTCGCTTTAATCGACCGCTTTTTGTCTACGCATATTTATTTTTAGTTCGAGGAGAGTTCGATTGCAGAGGAACGTGCTCCACGTCAGCCGGGTTGGTTTTATTGGGGGGGCGGAGCGCGTTATCCTCACCCTTGCAAATAATTCAGCGCAATTGGGCTATAGGGCGCTGCTCGCTTGTCCCGAGGGCGATCTTCTGCGGGCGGCGCAGAGCAATGGAATTCCAACGACCGCCTGCGAATTCGATCGCATGCGCATCACTGCGAATCCCATGGCGCTTCTTCGCTATCCATTTGTTTGGCGCAAGCGCGCCAAGGAGCTGCTTCAAATCTGCGTCGCCAACGATGTGCAGGTCATTCACGCGCATCACCCGGTCGGCGTTCTCTACGCGCTTCCGGCGATCCGGCGGCTTGGCCTTCCCGCGATTCTACATGTTCATGAAATGCTTCCAGCCAAGCCGCTTTATGCGCTGGCGCTGCGGCTCGCTGTTAAAGCCGTCAGCCATTTTATCTGCGTCTCGGACGCGGCGCGCCAACTTCTGGATACCGCCCATGTCGACGCGCCGAGGATCTCCATCGTCTTCAATGGCGTTGACCAGCAATTTCTTGACGCGCCGGAGCGTACGCCGGAGGTCACAGGGCCAGGCCCTCATATTGGGGTCTTCGGCGTGATCGAGCCGCGCAAGGGCCAGGACATATTTCTCGCCGCGGCGGCCAAAGTGGCCAAACGCTTCCCCACGGCGCATTTCTGGGTGGTTGGTCCGCTCGCCCTGAAAGACAAGAAGACTTTCGCCGAGAAGCTGCACGCCCTCGCCGACGCCCCCGCGCTGCGGGGCCGTGTGACATTCACCGGCTATCGCAGCGACGTCGCGCAATGGATGAGCGCGATGGATGTTGTCGCGTTGACCTCGATCGCGCATGAGTCGCTCGGCATGGTCCTGCTCGAAGCGGCGACTCTCGGCAAGCCAACCATCGGCACAAGGATCGGCGTCGTGCCCGAAATCATCAAGGAAGGGGTGACCGGCCGAGTCGTCGCCCCAGGCGACCCGGAGGCCTTGGCGCAAGCCATGACCACATTGTTGAACAGCGATTTGAATGCGATTGGACAACGCGCCGCGGCGGATGCGCGCGAGCGTTTCTCTCCCGAGATCTTCCGCCGCGCCGTGGCGTCCATCTACGATCGATTTTTCCTTCCCTCTCGAACAGAGATTGCGTCATGAAGGTCGCGCTGATCCATGACGCCCTCACTGTCTATGGGGCGCCGAAAAAGTGCTCGAGGAGCTCCACGCCATTTTTCCTTCGGCGCCCGTGTTCGCGCCGACCTATAGGCCGGAGAACTTCCCGGCGCATTTCCATGAGTGGGATATCCGGCCGACTTGGATGAACCGTGTGCCCGGAGCGGCCAGGTTTCATCGCCATTCGTTTTTTCTCTATCCGTTCGCGATGCACGATATAGATCTCGATCAATATGATCTCGTGCTCAGCAGCTCGTTCA
The DNA here is from genome assembly GCA_963811015.1 of uncultured Alphaproteobacteria bacterium. Lineage (GTDB taxonomy): Bacteria > Pseudomonadota > Alphaproteobacteria > Rhizobiales > Beijerinckiaceae > Methylocapsa. Next base: position 3,418 of record CAWESJ010000133.1, read on the forward strand.
ATTTCGCGCATAACGTCGTGACCGGTTTGGAGACCTGCCACATCTACATATTGTCATTCTCCGGCGCGTTTCCTTTGGGATTTTCCGCGCTACGCGCAACAGGAACAATTAGGCAAGCTCAAGCATGGCCTGATCGTCCCCTTCCTGCCGCCGCTGCGGGCGCTCGACCGCAGCTCGGCGCAAAATGTCGATCAGTGGATTGCAACCAGCCGCCTGGTGCAAAGCCGCATCCGTAAATTCTACCGGCGCCCGAGCGAAATCATTCCGCCGCCGGTGAATGTCAGCGAGTTCCACGTCGCCCGCGCGCCGGGAAAATATTTCTTGATGTTGATGCGCCTCGTCGGGTGGAAGCGCGCGGACATCGTCATCCAGGCCTGCAATGCGCTGAAATTACCGCTCGTGGTCGCCGGCGACGGGCGCGAGTCGGAGGCGCTCAAAGCGATGGCCGGCCCAACTGTCGAATTCGTCGGCCGCGTGGACGGCGCGGCTAAGGCCGAGCTCTATGCGAATTGCTCCGCCTTCATTCTCCCTTCGGTCGAGGACTTCGGCATAACGCCATTGGAGGCGATGGCCTCGGGCCGTCCCGTCATCGCGCTTGGCAAAGGTGGCGCGCTCGACACGATCGTTCCGGGTGTAACCGGCGAATTTTTCGACACGCAAACCGCCGAAAGCCTTGCGTCGGTTCTGTCGCGTTTTGATCCAGACATTTACGATCCGGCGGAAATACGCCGGCACGCGCAAAATTTTGACAGCCTTCAATTTCGCAGCCGCATCGGCGATCTGGTGACGCGAACCTTGCGCCACTACAAATACGGGTCCCCGCTTTCCAAGGAGGCCAAGATCGATCAGAGTCCGATGGCGCAAGAGCAATTGGTCAGCCATTAGGGTCCTCCGTGTTCAAACCGGTCTTCCTGCCTTCGATTTAAGGGTTGCGAGGGGTCGCCGCATCCAGCGTTCTTTGCATGCATTTCTATCTCATGGCGCTTCACGGCGATTTCCTGCCATCGGAGCTTACCGGCTGGGTGGGCGTCGTTCTTGGGACATTGGGGCACGGCGTCGATCTCTTCTTTGTCATTAGCGGGTTTCTGATACCGGCCAGTCTCGAGAGACATGGCGATCTCGGCAAATTTTTTCTTGATCGTTGTCTGCGCATCCTTCCCCTTTTCGTAATTCTGCATCTCATTGTTTTCTCGATCGGGCCGTTCATAGGCTATAAATTTTTTCAAGGCATTGGCGCGTTTGAATATATTAAGCTGTTCGTCGCCAATCTCTTGTTCGTTGCGCCTCTCATCGACCTTCCGCTGGCGCAACAGAATGCCTGGACCTTGACCTATGAGTGGGGATTCTACATCACATTGGGAACCGCCTATTATTTCTACAGGCAGGCGCCAAATAGATTGGCGCTGGCGCTGATCGTCATATTCGCCGCCGCAAATCTCTATTTTTTCCCTGTGACCTGCTATTTTGTCATCGGGATGATTTTCGCCGTGACCGGCTTTGGCAAACATTTCGCCAAGACCCCGGCTTTTCTGATTGGTCTTTTCTCGGCCGCTGTTCTTTACCTCGGAAATCAATATGTCAGCACTTTTGTCGGGATCATTCCCGCCGCAATCCTTTTCGCGATCATCCTCGACAAAGAGAGCTATCTGGCGCGGTTTCTGGAAACAACAAAGCTGCAATTCGCGGGAAAAATCTCCTACAGCCTCTATCTCATTCATCCTCTGGCTTTGTTTCCCTATCAGATGTTGTTCCGCCATATGGCCGCATCCGGATGGAACAAACCAACATTATTCATCCTTTTCGTGATTTTCGGCGCGATAACGGCTTTCGCCGCGTCCGCTGT
>CAWESJ010000134.1:0-9964 GCA_963811015.1 uncultured Alphaproteobacteria bacterium
GCCGCGGGCCTCGCTGGCTCGGTAGCCGCAGGCGAGACGGTCACGGTCAATCTTGGTACATCGCAGCAGCATTCGGTGGAGGACATTATCGAGCGCTTGCGGAAGATATCGAATGTACCATTTGCGGTTGTGACGGATCCCAGCCGTGTTCGGGCAGTCGATCGGCCATTCCTTGGGGCCGCTATCGGCGAGATAAAGCGCTGTTTCGGATGGAGGCCGCAGCGCAATATTGATGATGCGTTGACAGACCTTTGGCGCGATCCCGACCTCAGTTCCGAGCTGACAAGGAAATATGGGCGGCTTTCGTTTGCAGAATCAGGAGGCTCTCAATAGTGCATATAGCAATCTTCACCGAACTCTACGCCCCCAGTATTGGCGGACAAGAGAAATTCTTCGCCGGGCTCGGCGGCGCATTGCTTCACCGAGGCCATCAGATCGATGTTTACTGCATTGGTCATGAGGATGGCCTCTCGGAATGGGAGATTTTGGGCGGCATTACTATCAACCGTTTCCCTTCGGCGCCAAAGTATAAAATACCGCGTATCACGGCTATGCGGCGCGATTGGGTGACGATTGGACGCTTCGCATTGCACGTCCGTGCGATCACTAAGAAGCGGGAGCATGATTTCTACCTATTGAACGAATGGCCGTTGCTGCATGTCTTAGCGCTTCCAGGTCATGCAAGGCGAAGAGCGCTGCTCCACTGGTGCGAGGTGCGTCACTCTTTGTTCTTCAGTATCGTCCAGAAAATACTGCCGCGCCGCGTCCGACTGAACGCGGCGATCAGCGAAGCGGTTGGTAAGCAGATCAGTGTGATCTCAGGTCGCAAGGTGATGACGTTGCCGAGCGGTCTCGACCTGTCTCTATCGTGCGGTTTATTTCTTGATCGAGAGCATCGAGCCGACATCCTCGCCATCGGGAGGGTAGCCGAACACAAAAATCTTATCCTTTTGGTCAAGTTGTTTGAGATATTGAAGGCACGCGGCTATATTGGGCGGCTTAAGATCGCTGGCGACGGTCCAGACATGGCGACGTTGCGCGCTCGTGTCGCCGCTTCTGCGGTTCGCGGGGAGATTGATCTTCTGGGTTTGATCTCCGACGACACAAAGGTCGAACTGCTAATGAAGTGCGAATTGCTTGCAATGCCAAGCAAGCGGGAGGGATTTCCCCCACGTCGTCTCCGAGGCTATGCTCTGCGGCCTACCCATTGTCACTGCGGACTACCCCGAGAACGGCACAACGGCGATCGTGGAGATGTTCGGATCAGGTGTTGTGACCCGTCGGAGCGCTAGTGCTTTCGCTGAGGGCGCCACCTTGGCGCTTTCCAAATGGGACATTTTTTTCAGCCAACGGGCACGCGGCGGCGCGGACGCTTGACTGGAACGGGATTGCCGAAAGTTTGGAAGGGGAACTGATATCGATTAGCACTTAGCAATTGCTCGCGTTCTGGCAACTATGTCGAGTCTGTGAGAACCCGCGAGTGTGAGACCGATTGCGTCGGGGGGGCGCCAATGGAGCAGCGGTGGCCAGTTTCGATGACCGAGCAGATGTCGGCCTAGTGCTTGGCTACTCACTCGGCGCAGAAGCCGAGGGCGATTTTCCGGAGCACAGCGCATAGGGCCGTAGTAGAGGCATGCCCGAAACTTGGTGATGAGGGTGTGAGAAGGGCAGCTATCGGGTTTGATCGATGATGGAACTGAGGTGATTCCCGGCGCCGGGGCGGCGGCGTAGCGTTGCTCGATGATTGATGAAGATTCGCTCCAGGAGCGCAAAGCTGCGATACTGCCGCATCTCGACGAACGGCGACGTCGCCTTTTCGCCGAGGCCGAAGCCAAGGCGGCCGGCTATGGCGGCCTAGCGGCGGTCTCGCGCGTCACACGCATCGCCGCGAGCGCGATTGGGCGTGGCTTGAAAGAGCTCGATGCGCCGACGCAGCCATCGCCTGGTCGCGTGTGTCGGTTGGGAGGCGGCCGCACATCGCTCGTTTCCATGGATCCAAAGCTTTTGGAGGATCTGAACGCGCTCGTCGAGCCAGACGCGCGCGGCGATCCGATGTCGCCTTTTCGCTGGACCTGCAAGAGCCCGCGCCGGCTGGGCGCCGAACTGAAAAAGCTCGGCGCCAGATCAGCTACACAGTTGTTGGCGAATTGCTGAAGAAGCAGTAGTTCAGCCCGCAAGCCGATCGCAAGACGAGAGAAGGCGCCGACAGTCCCGACCGCGACGCCCAGTTCATCTTCATCAACGATGCTGTTCAAGCGGCTTTGGCCGAACGCCAGCTGGTGATTTCGGTGGACACGAAGAAAAAGGAATTGGTCGGCGATTTCGCGGCGGCGTCTATTCTCCGCCTCGGCCCGCGCCGGCGGCCGATCTCGCCATCATGCGCCGGATAGATGAGTTGCATCTGAATTTTCGCGGGCGGCCGAACGCTCCGCGACTTGCTCGCCCTCGAGAGCGTCAGGACCGGACGCTGGCACGTCGCGACGGTGATGAAGCGGATGGCGATCGAGGCGGTCTATCGCAAGCCGAATACCTCGAAGCCGGGACCAGGGCGCAAGATTTATCCATATCTCTTGCGCGATTTGCCCGTCGCCAGGCCAGATCAGGTCTGGGCGACCGATATCAGCTACATACCCATGGCGCATGGCTTTGTCTATCTCGTCGCCGTGGTCGATTGGTTCAGCCGCCTGGTTCTTGCTTGGCGAGTATCGATCAGCATGGAGGCCGAGTTCTGCATCGAGGCGCTGCAGGAAGCTCTGGCGAAGCACCCTCCGTGCCAATGAAGATGAGATAAAGACCTGCCGGGAGTTTGCCCTTGATGGCATTAGGATAGACATCCAGTGGTTATGCCCCTAATCAAAGACAGCAAGACCCTTGCCGCGGCCGGCGCTGATAAGGAGGATGGCCGGACGCCGACGATCGTTTCGGCGCCGGCCACCGCCGCGCCTGAACTTTCCGAGCGTCCCCGCCATCGGACAGTCACGGCGCAAGACAATTTGCGGATCCTCGGGGAGGCCGACCGCGCCGCTGGCGTCCCCGGAGGCATCGGCGCGATCGTGCGCCGCGAGGGGCTTTACTCGTCGGCCCTGTCGGACTGGCGTCGCCAGCGCGCGGCCGGCGCCTTCGAAGCGCTGAACCCCGCCAGGCGCGGTCCCAAAACCGTCGAACTGAACCCGCCGGGAGGCCGAGGTCAATCGCGTCCGTGTTTATTTTGGAGGATCATGTTGGAGCGGCGCATTTGTGTGACCGCCGCCGATCCTGTATTGCTTGTGGAGTCAAAACGTAGCTCACGGAACGTAGCTCACGGTTCGAATGGGAGAACGCGGCTTGGCCTCCGCTGATGCGCCGCACGCCGGTTCCGTAATCTCGCCGTCGGCGGGAGCGAAAACCGCGGCGGCAAGCGGGGCAAACCGGATCGCGGTTTATCTGTTATTTTTCACGGTCGCGGCGGCCCCATTGCCTTTTGGATCACGCGATGCGACGACCGTCGCGGTTTGGTGCATCCTGCTTGGGATCGCGGCTGCGTCGGCTTCGGTGCGCAGTCTTGGCAGGCCGCAACAGGCGCTGCTTTTGGGCGTGGGGCTTATCGTTGCCTGCTACGGCTTCGTCCTGCACGAACAGCTTTCAGACAGGCCATTGATCGCAACGCCGCATCCAATTTGGGAGGAGGCGTCAGGCTTGCTCGGCGGCGGGCTCATTCCATCCGTCTCTATCGCCAGATACGAGCCATTTTATAGCTTGGGCTCCCCATTGGCGGCGATCCTGGCTCTGACGCTCGGTCTCATCGTAGGGTCCGACCGCTATCGAGCCCGCCAGCTGTTGTTTGTCGTGGGATGGTCCGGCGTTGGATACGCTTGCTATGGAATCGTCAGCTCATTGTTCGAACCGACAATGGTCCTCTGGCGCGAGCGAGCGGCCTATGAGGGCTATGTCATCGGGACCTTCATCAACCGAAACACGGCGGCCACCTATTTCGGATCCTGCGCGGCCATCTGGTTGCTGATCCTGTCGGAACGCGTTCGGCAGCGACTGCCCGAAGGTCCGCTGGAGTGGAAGCATTTTTCGAAACATTTCTTGTCCAAGATGCGCATGAATGCGGCAACCGCGTTTTTGGCGTTCTTCAGCTGCTTCATGGCGCTCTTGATGTCGGGGTCGCGCGCCGGCGTGATGGCCTCCACGCTGATCTTTGCCGGGGCGTTCACGGCGTACTTTCGTCGCGATTTGCCCAAACGGAGCGGCCTGGCGCTGCTGGCGGCGGCGGCCGGGGGCGGCGCGCTTGTCTTGGTGCAGCTCTTGGGAGGATCGGTCAATCGGCATTTCGATTTGCAAGGCCTCGTTGATGAAGGCCGCTTCGCGGCCTATCGCTCGACCTTGCACATGATCGCAGAACATCCGTGGTTCGGCACCGGTCTTGGAACCTTCGCATGGAGTTTTCCGATTTACCGAAGCGCTGAAGTTTCCCTTTTTGGCGAATGGAACCGCGCCCATAGCACGCCGCTCGAACTCGCGGCCGAGCTCGGAATCCCGTTAACCGCGGCGATTGGCCTCGGTTGGATCCTGATTCTGACGCTTCTTATTCGCGGCGTTCGGAGCCGGCGCCGCGATGGCGTGGTTCCGTTGGCGGCGCTCTCCGTTGCGCTCATCGGCCTGTTGCATTCGATGGTGGACTTCAGCTTGCAGGTATCAGGTTACGCAATCGTCGCATTCGCGGTCGTCGGCGCCGGGTTGGGGCAATCATTTCGAACGTCCACGATTCAATGTGGGAGTGACATCAAACCATCGCGCTAAGAGAATGGCGGAGGGTCTCAGGGGCCAACCCAGACCGCCGCTGGCGCTCTTAATTGGACAAAGCTTGGTTGACCAAGGGAGCTGTCACAGCGACTCGCGGGTAAACCACGCCGTCGTTTTTCAATTTTTCGCTACCTGCGCGCCCCGAAGGAGGCTTGATCTTCAGACCGGAGCCTTAACGTTTCGCATTGTCCTTATCGCGGCCAGCGTGATGAAGGCGGATGCGTGAGATCAATCGGCGTTTTGACAGCCTCGTCGTCAGAATCAGACGCCGGGGCGGCGTAAACGTGGGCGAGACGGGGCCGGCGAAAAATGCGAACTTGGCCGTTGCCGGGCTGCGCGGATTTGCGTCGGGGCTGGTCCGACGACGGTCGCCACCGGGAGCGGCGAGACCTGCGACTTGCGGCGAGCTTGGTCTTAGGTGATTTGACGACGTTTTCGGCATGTCCGCGTCCGACGGAGACAGTCGGAGATCTCCCCGCAGATCCAATGTCGAGATCGATGACGACGACGCGCCGTCGAGACCGAGTCTCGCAGGGGCGACGGACCCGACGAGGGCGCCCGCTCGCGGCTGCGGGGCATCATGATCAGCAGAGGGTGTATTTCGACGGCGAGGTCGGCAGCCGACGAGCGCAAAAGAAGCATGCACATATTTTCGCCATTGCTTACTGCTTCGTTTGCATCCGGTAAGGTTTAGGTGCATTATTATAAATTAGTTATCAGTTCTTATCTCTCACTCGCGTGGAGAAATATGCCATGTTAACTCGTTTATTGCTCGGAAGCCTTTTAGGAGTGACGCTCGCTGCCGTTTCTCCGGCTGCGCGCGTGAATGCTCAGACAGCGCCCATTTTCGGCGGCCGCTCTTTAGCAGGCGCTGAAGCGCGGTTTGTGACGATCTTGGAGCATGATATTCGGTCGGGAGACAGCGTCGCGCAAATAGGCGCTGACCCGCGGTTGGCGCATATCTTTCAGCTCGTAGACGCTAGAGGCGCAGGCGCCGAACAGCGGTTCTTGCGGAACGTGGGGGCCGATCTTCGGCTTGTTAGTTGGTTTGACTCTCTGTTTGGGTTACGCGCGCAAGCCGCAGAAAACCTGCTGCTCTTGAGCAATTTGCAGGGTGACCTTTCTGCCTGCCGCCAGGGACATTGTCCTGTCAGCCCATTTTAGGCGGGGCGGCAGCCAAGAGTTGGGGTCAAGAGTTGGGCTTTGGCGCAACTCTTGGCGTCTCATGCAGTGTTTGCTGATGCTCGTGAGGCGGGTTTCTCCCTATGCTGAAAACCCATAAGGGCTCGCCGCAAAATAATTATGAGCCCTCTGATTCTGAGGGCGCGACGCTCGACGGGTCAAGCTTAGCCAGCGCCGTCAATTCCGTGACGGCGATGGTCCGCCGGCAGCTTCCAGTCTTCCTCCTCGTCATTCCCTGCGCCATGACCTTGGGACTAGTGTATCTGCTGGCCACGCCGTCAAGCTACACGGCGGTCGCTCGGATGGTCATTGACACGCGCAAGGTCCCCGCTTTTCAGCAGCAGCAAGCCAATGGCGAGGCGCCAATCGACACTGTGGCGGTGGCGACGCAGGTCGAGATTCTCATGTCCGAAAACGTCAGTCGCGCTGTCATTAAAGATCTCAAGCTGACAGAAGATCCCGAGTTTGTCGGCACAGGCGGCGGCCTCATCGGCGCGCTCCTCAATCTGATCAACACCACGTTTGACTCGGGCGCGGCTGTATCCGAATCCGAACTTCAGCGGCGAGCCCTCGCCACTTTTGAAAGCCGTCGGAAGATCACCCGCGTTCCGCAGACTTATGCAATGGAGATTTCATTTCGGTCTCTTGACCGCGGCAGGGCCGCTCAGATCGCTAATGCGATCGCCGACGCCTATATCGTCGACACATTGGAAGCCAAATATCAATCCACGCGGCGGGCCAGCGTATGGCTACAGGATCGCATCGCCACCCTCCGCGCGGACACTTTAAAAAGCAAGCAAGCTCTCGTCGAATTCAAGCAAGCGAACAATATCGTCGAAAGTAGCGGTAGGCTGATGAACGAGCAGCAGATGAGCGAGGTCGCCAGCCAGCTTATCCTCGCCCATGCCGCGACCGCCGAATCTAAAGCTCGCCTCGACCGCGTCCGAGAAGTGATGGCGCAGGATATTCCGGACGCTTCCCTTGCCGACGCTTTAAAAAGCGAGGTGATCGTTAAACTGCGGGGTCAATATTTGGAGACCGCCGCTCGAGAATCGGAATTCTCGAACAAATATGGCCAAAATCACTTGGCTACGGTCGGCCTGCGCAATCGGATGTTGGAATTGCGTCGCAACATCGCCGACGAAATGGGGAAGATCGCGCAGAGCTACGAGAGCGAATATGAAATAGCGCAGACTCGTGAGGTCGCCATCCAAAAAAGCCTCGACAGCGCCGTCGCAAATTCCCGCATTACCGGCCACGCGCAGGTCCAATTGAGCGAGCTTGAGAGCAACGCTCAGACCGCCCGGACCATGTACGAAAATTTTTTGCAGCGCTATATGGAAGCGGTCCAGGAGCAGTCCTTTCCGATTTCCGAAGCGCGGCTGATTAGCCCAGCGGATCCCCCGTCGACCAGAAGCAATCCAAATTCCTTGATCGTCCTTTCATTCACTGGCGCCGGGGGCATGATAGTCGCCTTCGGCGTTGCGGCGCTGCGCGAGGCTTCCGATCGTGTCTTCCGCACCGGCGCCCAAGTGGAGGATGCGCTGCACGTTAGTTGCATCGCGATGCTGCCCATCTTAAAGCCAGCCGCTTCTCCCGTCCCTGAAGAGCAAGTGGGCGCCGCAGCTCTCGCCAGGCAAAGACGCATCGGTCCAGCCAGTAATCTGCTGCATTATGTCGTGGATGCGCCGTTTTCGCAATTTACGGAATTGCTGCGATCGCTGAAAGTAATGGCCGATCTGAACGGCATCGTCGCGGCGAATCGGGTGATAGGCGTCACTTCGAGCTTGCCGAACGAGGGCAAGTCCACCATTGCGGCGAATTTCGCGTCAATGATTGCGCATGCTGGGTCACGCGTGATCCTTGTCGATGCTGATTTACGCAATCCGTCCCTCTCTCGAGATCTTGGTCCGAATGCCATCGCGGGCCTCGTCGAGGTCGCAGCGGGCGGAATAGCGCTCAATGACGCAATATGGACCGATCCGGCGACCGGGCTGATCTTCCTGCCGACCGGCCCAAAGTCCACGAAATTGCTGCATCCAAATGAAATTTTGGGTTCGCTCGCCGTCAAGTCCTTAATCGACAAACTCCGTGGCGCATATGATTACGTTATTGTTGACTTGCCGCCTCTTGCGCCCGTCGTTGATACGCGGACGACCGCAAATTTCATCAACTCCTACGTTTATGTCATTGAATGGGGCCGGACCAGAATTGATGTGGTCGAACATAGTCTTTCAAACGCCCGTGAGGTTTATGACAGGCTGCTTGGCGTCATATTGAACAAAGCTGACATGGCAGTCCTTCAACGCTATGAGCGATATCGAACTACTTATTACTACAAGCAATATGACCAATACAGAAATGTCAAATAAGGACGCCAGGCGGCTCGCGGGCCGGCCAAGAAAATGGCTTTATCCAGCTTCGAGCCAATTCGTTCTCATTTCTGTCGGGATGTTTTCCATCTGGTGGGGCGTCAGCACTTCTCCGGTCTTTTGGCGCGACGCCCGTCTGGATCACGTGGCGGATAATATTCTCAACGGCGAAACGTTCAAGCGCGAGACTTTGCAAGGCCTCCTCGCCGACGCGGACGCCGCCGAAAAAGTCTGGATCCGTCCGGAGGTCCTCAGAAGCGCTGCGATTATTCGTCTTCGACTTGTCGAACAAGGCACCAGCATCAAACGCGATAAGCCCTCTGGCCCCGTCATTGATCAATTAGCCGCGTCCATTCGGCGCTCTTTGTCTGCGGCGCCAGCAGATCCGTTCCTCTGGCTCGCGCTCTTCTGGGCGCAGACCATGAAGGATAACTGGGGCAAACAAGATTTCGCCAACTTGAGGATGTCTTATTTTGTCGGCCCGCATGAAGGCTGGGTCGCAGTTCAGCGAAACTATGTAGCCGTCAGCCATTTCTCAGAGCTTCCCCCAGATCTCGCCGACGCCGCCGTGACGGAATTCAAGGACCTGGTCGCATCGGGGTATTACGAGCCGGCCATCAAGACCTTGGCCGGTCCGGGATGGCCGATACGCGATGTGTTGTTGCATCGCCTTGAAGATGCGCCGGAAGAGGTGAGAAACCTCTTCGCTCGGACGGCGGATCGGCTTGGCTATGATATTGATGTTCCAGGCGTTACGCGTCCTGAGCCGCGTCCGTGGCGCTGAACCTAGACGGATGGCTGCGACGAAATAACTCACCTGTGGGCGCCGTGGAATAAGCGGCTGCAGTAGTGACTCTCCAAAACTTGGAGGTGTGAGTTAAAAATGGCGTTTCTGATCTACCCCCATGAGGCGGCCCGAATTAAATGTTGGTGCGTTGTGGGTCTGAAGCGCTTGCGTTTGATGGTCCGGATCGAGCATTAGTTTCCGACGGCGTTTGAACCTTTTTCATTTCGAACTCGCTGCCAATAAAGCATCTTCGGTCGGCGTTATATTTCCAAGAGTCCTGTGAGGTCGGCGCGCGTTGTAATCGATCCTCCAGGCTTCAATCAGACGCGGCGCTTCGGTGAGCGTCTCGAACCGATGGACGTTCAGACATTCGTCGCCGCTCCTGGAGCCGATAGGCGAGGGGCCGGGCGACGAGGTCTTTCGACAGTGCGTCTCGTGCGGGACGCCCCATCGTCTCGATGCGCAGTCCCGTCAGCGCCGCCCGCGTCTTATGCGGCAACCAGCCAGTCGCCTTGATCATGGCGTCGCGCAGAGGTCGGCATCAGAGCTGGCTCCGGTTGTTTGGACAGCGCCCCGCGGAAGTTAAGTGGAGTCCTGCCAGGTTTTGCCAGGGCCTCCTCCAGCGCCTCGACGCAGAAGTCGGCCGCCATTGTGAGCGACACCCGATGTGCCAGAAAGCGAGCAGGATCGCGTCCGTTGGCGGAGGGATCGAGGCTCCCGGCGCCCGCGATCTGGCGAAGAGAAAATGGCGACGGCGCCAGCCGCGCAATCCTTCCCCCGAGGGGGAAGGTGGCCGCGGAGCGGCCGGATGGGGGCATCTCATGGGCTTGCCCTG
>CAWESJ010000135.1:0-9046 GCA_963811015.1 uncultured Alphaproteobacteria bacterium
GCGAGCCGACCTTCGCGATCCGGAAGGCGATGTCGCCGGTGCCGCCGGCGACGTCGAGGCAGCGAAACCGCGCCTGCCGGGGCGGCTTGACCCGCGCCGCGAAAATATCCTTCCAGACGCGGTGGAGGCCGGCCGACATCAAGTCGTTCATGATGTCGTAGCGCGACGCGACCTTGTGGAACACCTCGTCCACGCGCGCCTGCTTTTCGCGCAGCGGCACGCGGGAAAAGCCGAAATGAGTTTCGTCGGGCATGTCGTTCAAGCTTTTGGCGTTGATGGTTCGCTCGCGCGCGGTCATTGGTTCTCCTCGGCGCCAACCCTATAGCCCGGGAGCCGCGCCGTGGCTATGCCGCATGAAAAGGGTTGATCTCGCCAAGGGTTGATCTCCCCAAGCGGAGCTTGTTCGCCGAGCCGGCGGCGAAAGCGATTAGAGCATGTTCCGAAAAAGTTGACCGACATTTTCGACATTTAGACATCGGATATATCCGATGTCTCATGAGAACATGCTCCAACTTATTGATCTGGAGCGAGTTCTTATCGATTGGATGTTTCCATCCAATCGGAACGCGCTCTAGTTTCGCGCTTTCGGCGGCGAATCCGGCGGGCCGAGGCTCGGCGGCGCCCGCTGCAAGACCGTCACGGCTTCGTTGCTCGAACTCGACGAGGTCGATCCGGTTGGGCGTTTCCGCCGAGAGAGTCGCGGTGAAGGCCCGCCCGTCATTCAGCTTGAGCCACAAAGTTCCGAAATAATCGATCGAATAGGCGCCGCCCGCCGCGGCCGATGCGTCGGACGCCTCGGGCTGCGAGGGGCCGTCGAAGCTTGCGACCGTCTTGTCGGGACGAAAGATGATCCGCCAGGGCTTGCCCGCCGCCCGCCATTCGCCGACGATCGGTATGGTCTTGATGGCGAGGCCCCCGATCAGCTGCCGCGCGCCCATCGCGACGAGGCTAAGGACGCCCACGGCGCCGAAAATAACGATCATCCGGTTGATCGGCAGTGTCCTGGGCTTGTCCGGGTCAGTCGTCGGTGAGGCCATCGCCGTCTCTCAGCAGCTCGGGGTGGAGGCGCACGGATATATGGACCGCGCGCGAGCCCCGCTCAAGGGCGTCGGGCGCCGTTTTCACTCGATCCCGGCTGCGGCCCGCCGTACAGCCCGCGGCGCGAGCCGGCGGGCGAAGCCGCGCCCGGCCCTTGACAAGGCGAAACCGCCGAGGCGACAAGAACCGACCCAGCGCATGACGCCGTCTCAACGTTGAAAAAATCAGTCGAGTTTTTCGGAACATGAGCTGGCGCTCCACCGGCTTGTTTCATCGGCGGCCGTCTCTAGCTGTGGCGGACAAGGAGACCTAATTTCCCAATGGCCCGCAGGGCCGCATCGCGCCGGCTCGGCGGAGGCTTCGAAATCATGTTGCCACGCCGTCGGATCGCCGTCTCGCATGCGCTTTACACGTCTGGCTTTTTCTTTCTTACCGCCGCCTTCGCCCTCATCGCCATTGTCGCGCTCACATTGCGCTTCGCCAGCGGTCCGACGACGCTCAAGGTCGCGGTCGGACCGGCCGGCGGCGAAAACGCCGAGCTTATCGCCGCAATTGCGCGGCGCCTGAGAGACGATCGCGCTAACATCCGGTTCGCCGTCGTTCCCGCGGCCAACCCGGCGGCAAGCGCGGACGCCCTGGAACATGGGCGCGCCGATCTCGCGGTCGTGCGCACCGACGTCGCGCTACCGCCGAACGGCGCGACGGTCGTCGTCTTGCACAATGACCTCGCCGTCCTCGCCGCTCCGGCCGGCTCCAAAATCGCCAAAATCGCGGATCTGGCCAAGAGGCGCGTCGGAATTTTCCCCGCCTCGGAGGCGAACGCCGCGCTCCTCGACGCGATCCTGGCGGAATATGAAATCGCGCGCGAGACGGTCCAGCATGTGATGGTCTCCGAGGGTGAATTGGCCGCAGCCGCGTCGCAGAAGCAAATCGATGCGATCCTCGCGGTCGGTCCTTTGGCCGGCCGGGCGATAGAGGCCGCCACCGCAGCCTTGCGGTTGCGAAATCGCGCCCCAATCCTGATTCCGATCGACGCCGCCGAGGGCATGGCGGCGCGCGGTCCGGCCTATCAAAAGGCGGATATACCCGCGGGTTTCCTGCGCGGCTCTCCTCCCGAGCCCAAGGAGGAGGTCGCGACCGTCGCGGTCGCGGTCCGGCTCGAGGCCAACCAGAAGCTCTCGGACGAAGTTGTGACGGATCTCGCCAAACGCCTTTTCGGAATGCGCCGCGCGCTGGAAGGCGCAGCGCCCATAGCGGCGGCGATGGCGAAGCCCGACACCGATAAAGGCGCCGCGGATGCGGTCCACTCGGGCGCGGCCGCCTATTACGACAATAATGAGAAGAGCTTCATGGATCGCTATGGCGACTGGCTTTATATCGGCGCCATGGCTTTCAGCGGCCTCGGATCGGCGGTCGCGGCCATGTTCGGATTGGCGCGGGCGCGGGTGCGCAAAGCCGCCCTGGCGCTTATCGATCAATTGATCGAGGTGAAGCAACTCGCGCATGTCGCGCTGGAGCCGTCCCGCCTCGCCGCATTGGACGCCGAGATCGAAGATCTGTCGACCAAAGGCCTTCGCTTCGCGCGCGACAATAATTTCGACGAGGCCGGGCTCGCGGCGCTGCGCCTCGCGATCGACGAAGCGCGCCGCGCGATCAATGATCAGCGTTGCAGGCTCGATGCGAAACGGCCGCGCGTCGCCGACGCCTCCGTCGCGCGATCGGCGGGGCCTGGCGTTCAAAGCGGCTCCTGAGGGCGCCGGCGGTCCCAGAGCGCGTCCCGATCACGCGGACTTGCGTGATCGACAAGGAGTCGCCCAGATTTCAAAGAGTTGGAGCGCGTCCCGATCACGCGGACTCGCGTGATCGACAAGGACTCGCTCAGATTTCAAAGAGTTGGAGCGCGTCCCGATCACGCGGACTCGTGTGATCGACAAGGACTCGCTGAGATTTCAAAGAGCTGGAGCATGTCCTGATCGAAAAACCGGATCCGTTTTTTCGGGCATGCTCTAACGCGGAACATGATTTGTATCGCCGCGCATTGCATGAGACGATGGCGGCAGGCGCAGCGCGGATTTGAGCGCCGCGGCGTTCGCGGCCTCGCGGGGATCGCGCCTCTATACGCGCGAGGGAGATTTTTGTTCATGGCGAATTTGCAGAGCCCGCCTCCGGTCCCGCCGGATTTGTCCTGGTGGCGTCACTATTGGACCGGTTTCAAGAAAAAGTTTCTCGACCGTTTCGATACGCAGGGCGATTGGCTGGTTTTTGGTTTGGTCGCGCTCGCCGTCCTGTGGCTTTCGATCAGGGTCATCGGACTTTTGCGCAAGCTTCTTGGATGGTAGCGCCTTGGATAGCGATCGATCCAATCAGGTCGATAAGCCCTTCGGGATAAGGCCGATGCGCCCATCCGGCCGCCGTCTGATCATCCGAATTGGGGCGCAAAATCGCGCGCCTCGCCTCAAACAGCTGCAATCATGGCGGCGGCTTGAAGAGGCGGCGGGCCTATGCGCGCTTTGTTTATGGGCTTGTCTTTGCTATTTAGGGATGCCGAAGCGCTGCAAGGCGTCGGATAGGAGCATGGTGGGAATATGACCGAATCTGCACATGGGCCTACGGGGAGTCCATCCGCTGCGCAAGGCGCCGGCGTCGATCCCGCCCGCTTTCGCGACGCGATGAGCCGCGTCGCCGCGGCGGTTCATCTCGTCACCACTGACGGCCCCGCGGGTCTCGGCGGAATCACCGCGACCGCCGTGGCGTCGATCACGGTCGAGCCGCCAATGATGTTGTTTTGCATCAATAAAACCTCGCCCTCCGCGGCGCGGGCGCTGGAGAATGGCGTATTTTGCATCAACACGCTTGCGCCCTCGCATGAGGCGCTTTCGAATATTTTCGCGGGCCGCAGCGATCAGCGGCTCGATGAAAAATTCACCACCGGCGAATGGACGAAGCTCGCGACAGGCGCGCCGGCGCTGAAAGGGGCCGTGGCCGCGTTCGATTGCCGACTCGTCGAGGCGAAGGAAGTCACGACGCATTACATCGTGATCGGCGCCGTCGAGGCGGTGGACTTCGGCCCGGAAGGCGAAAGCCTCACCTACGTCCACCGCAAATACCGAACGCTTTGACGCGCCGAGCCGAGACGGGATGCGCTAGAGCGCTTTCCGACCGAATGAAATCATTCGGTCGATAAGAAATCGCTCAATTTCAAAGAGTTGGAGCATGTTCTCATCGAAAAAGTCGAACAACTTTTTCGGAACATGCTCTAAGGATCTCGCGCGGCTCAGCTCCTTTTGCGGCTGGCGGGTTTCTTGGATGCGGTTTTCTTCGACGCGACTTTCTTGGCTGTCGTTTTCTTTGGCGCGGCCTTTTTCGCGATGGATTTTTTGCCGCCAGCCAGTTTGAGAGTTGATTTTTTCGCCGCCGCTTTTTTCGCAACCGTCTTCTTGGTCGGGGTTGTTTTGCCGGCCGATTTCTTCACCGCCTTTTTCACGGCGGCTTTTTTGACAGTCGTTTTTTTCACCACCGTCTTTTTGGCTGGCGCTTTCTTGGTGGCGGACTTTTTCACTGCCGCCTTTTTCACCGCGGCCTTCTTCGCCGGAGCCTTCTTCGCCGAGGCTCCGCGGCGCGCGGGAGGGAGCTTGGCGGGGATGTCGCTCGCGGTCAGAAATTCGACGACGGCATTGGTGAAATTGTCCGGGTCCTCGACATTCGAAATATGGGACGCCTCGAGCGTCGCAAGCCGCGCGCCTTGGATGGAGCTGGCGAGCAGGGCGCCAAGGCCCGGCGGCGTCGATTGGTCGTGGCGTCCGACGATCACCAGAACTGGATTGGCGATGGTCCGCACGGCTTCGCGCAGGTCCGCGTCGCGGATGGCGGCGGCGGCGGCCGCGTAGCCTTGCGCCGGAGTTTGCCGCAGCCGCGCGAGGACGCCTTCCACCGCCTCGGGATTGGCGTCGCGAAACCCTTTGGTGAACCAGCGTTCCGCGACGCTCTCGGCGAGGGCTTCGAGACCCTGGTCGCGGACGGCTTCTATGCGCTCGTTCCAAAGGTCGGGGCCTGGAATCTGCGCGGCCGTATTGGCGAGCACCGCGCGGTTGATCCGCTCGGGCGCATGAACAAGAAGCCATTGCCCGACAAGGCCGCCCTTGGAGAGGCCAAGCCAATGGGCTTTCTCGACGCCGAGCGCGTCGAGGATTCCCAGCGCATCCTTGGCGAGTCCAGCGATCGAATAGGGCCCCGGATCGGCGACGCTCGCGCCATGGCCGCGCGAATCATAGCGCACGACGCGAAAATGTTCGAGGAAGGCCGGGATCTGCCGGTCCCAGAGGCTGAGATCGAGTCCCGAGCGGATTGGAAATCATCAAGACCGGCTTGGCCTCGTCGCCCTCGACGAGAACGTTGAAGGCCTCCCCCGCGACAACAATTTCGGTCATGCCTGAACCTCCCAAGCCCGGCGCGGATCGCGCGGCTCCGCGAATGTGATTCGTGCAGGCAGCTAGACTAGCAAGCTCTTTTCGCGCCGCAATAGAGCGCGCAAGTTGCTATGGCGCTTTTCATTACCTTCCCGCCAGCCCGCCGGCGAAACGTCGCATTAAGATGACTGAGGTTCAATTCTCACGCGCGGACGCGACGCTATTCCTACGCGGGGGAGACGCCATCTCCTTGACGGCGGAACTTGCCGCAAGGACACTCAGTTATGGGCTTTTGCCAGCGCGGAGGTGAGACGCAATGATCGACGCCAAGAAGATCGAGCCGAACCGAGCCTCTGAAGACTTTGTGAAGCAGCTTGCCGGCTATGGCCTGGCGACAGCGGAAATCCTTTACCGTCTGCCCGATCATCCGCGTTTGTTGCAGGCCTATATTTGGCAAGACTACGATATAGCTCCGGACTTCCCGAGTTTGATCAAGTTCTTGATGTTCTGGCGCCAGAAGCTCGACGGTCCGCTTCACAGCGTCAGAGTCGGGCATTCGAAACTGGTCAAGCCGGCCGAGATCAGGACGCTCGACGGCGAGTTCCGGCTGCACTGACGATCGAACAAGCCGCGCGTGCCTCCGCGATCGCGCCGCGGCTTTCAATGTTCCTGATTTGTTCCACGTGAAACGCCGGCTTTAAATTAGCCGCATGCCTTTCAGGCTCGCATGTCCGTGCTTGCCGATGATCAGATGATCATGGACCGCGACCCTCAGCGGCTTGCCGACGGCGATGATCTCATGGGTGAGATAAATGTCGTCGGTCGAGGGGGCGGGGTCGCCGGAGGGATGATTATGCACCAGGATGAGCGCCGAGGCGCTGAGCTCCAGGGCGCGGCGCATGATTTCGCGGGGATAGACGGGCGCGTGATCGACCGTGCCGACCCCCTGGACCTCGTCGGCGATGAGAACATTCTTCTTGTCGAGAAACAGAATCCGAAACTCCTCCCGATCGAGGAAGGCCATTGTCGTGCGGCAGTAATCGACGACCGCGGCGAAGCTCGACATGGACGGGCGCTTCTCGATTGACGATTTGGCGAGCCGTATCGCCGAGGCCTCGACGATCTTCAGCTCGATGATCGCGGCCTCCCCCAAACCGTCGATCTCGCGAAGCCGCTCGGCGCGCGCCGACACGACCGCGGCGAAGGAGCCGAACCGCGCGACAAGGGCCTTGGCCAGCGGCTTGACGTCGCGCCTCGGCATGGCGCGGAAAAGAATGAGCTCGAGCAGCTCATATTCGGCCAGGGCGTCGGCCCCGCCTATGCGAAATCGGTCGCGCAAACGCTCGCGATGGCCGTGATAATGCGGCGCGTCGGCGGCGGTCGCGGCGGGGCCGGGCTGCGCCTTCGTCATGCGCTGCTCGCGGCGCCGCTTTCATAGGGTGGACGATGCAGCCCCTTCGGAGATAGCGTGAAGACCTCATAGCCGGTTTCGGTGACGCCGATCGAATGTTCGAACTGGGCCGACAAGGAGCGGTCGCGCGTCACGGCGGTCCAGCCGTCGGAGAGGATCTTCACCTGCGGCCGGCCGAGATTGATCATCGGCTCGATGGTGAAGAACATGCCGGGCTTGAGCAGCGGGCCTTCGCCGCGCCGGCCGTAATGAAGAATATTGGGCTCGTCGTGAAACAGGCGGCCGAGGCCATGGCCGCAAAAGTCGCGCACGACCGAGCAGCGCTCGGATTCGGCGAAGTCCTGGATTGCGGCGCCGATGTCGCCCGTCGTCGCGCCGGGACGCACGACCGCCATGCCGCGCATCAGCGCCTCATAGGTCACCTCGACCAGGCGCTGGGCGCGGCGCGAGACCTCGCCGACAAGATACATGCGGCTCGAATCGCCATGCCAGCCGTCGAGGATGAAGGTGACGTCGATATTGACGATGTCGCCGTCCTTGAGCGGCTTGCGGTCCGGCAGCCCGTGGCAAACGACATGATTGATCGAAGTGCAGATCGACTTCTTATAGCCGCGATAATCGAGCGGGGCGGGGTAGGCGCCATGCGACATCGCGAAGTCGAAGATCAGCGCGTCGAGGGCCTCGGTCGAGACGCCGGGCCGCACATATTCGCTCAGGAGATCGAGCGCTTCGGCCGCCAGTTGGCCGACGCGGCGCATGCCGGCGAAAGCCTCCTCTCCATGCAGCTTGATATGGCCCGTCCTGCGGCCGGCGATTTCAACAGCGTCAACAAAGGTCATGGGTCTCTTCCCGCGGGGGCAGACCGCCAATGTAAGCCATCGCCGGGCCGACGCAAGGATGCTTTGGCGCCGCCCGCAAGATCGCCTCGGGTGGCGCCCCCTCGCCCTTGGGAGCGCGGGCTTTTGCGCCTCGGCCGCGCAAGGGTCCGCCCGCGACGCCGTCGGCGCGCTCGTCACAAGGCTACATAGACGAATTTGTCCTTCTTCAGGTTGGGGTAGTTTTCGCGCAGGGCCTTGGCGATCTTGCTGACCAGATCCTTATCGCCCGCCGCCGACGAGCCGACGAAATCCGTGCCCTGGCTCCAGGTCTCCAAATAGCAATGCAGGGTCTCGTCATAATCGGCGCCCGTCGGATTGGCGGTCTTGTCCTGCAGGGAAGCGACGCCTTCCTTGGTCACCTCGAGCCGCCAATCCCGGTCGTCCTTGACGGAGCCGATCAATTTGGCGAGATCGGCGTCCGTCCAATCACTCTTCAAATCCAACGCCATAGGTCCAATCCTTTGGTTTTGCTGCGCCGCGGCGTCCCTGCGCGCCGAGGCTTCAATCAACGGCCCAACATGCAAAAATCGGCGCAGCGGCGACCGAGGCGCGGCGGCCGCGGGGCGCTGGCGCGGCGGTCCTTGATCGGGTTGGGAAATTAGGGCAAAACTCGCCCCTCGCCGCCTTCCTCCAGCCTTTTGGCCTTGTTGCACATGCTGTCTCCCTTGCGCGTCGGCATTGCTGGTCTTGGGACGGTCGGGGCCTCCGTCATAAAGCTGCTCGATCGTCAGGCCGAGGCGCTGGCGAACCGCATTGGCCGCAAGATCGCGGTTGCGGCCGTTTCCGCCCGCGACCCCGGCAAGGCGCGCGGCGTCGCCATCGGGCGGTTCGCCTGGTTCGACGACGCCGCGGCGCTCGCCAGGTCGGAGGCGATCGATCTTTTCGTCGAGCTCATCGGCGGCGAGGCCGGCGTCGCTTTGGCCGCCGTCGAGGCGGCGCTCGGCGCGGGCAAATCCGTCGTCACCGCCAATAAGGCTTTGCTCGCCAAGCATGGCATGAGGCTCGCCCGGCTCGCCGAGGAAAAGAACGCCGCGCTGGCTTTCGAGGCTTCCGTCGCCGGCGGCATCCCCATCGTCAAGACCTTGCGCGAAGGCCTCGCCGGCAATTCGATCGAGCGCGTCTATGGCATCCTCAACGGCACCTGCAATTATATTTTGACGCGGATGGAATTGGAAGGCCTGTCCTTCGCGCAATGCTTGCGCGAGGCGCAAAGCCTTGGCTACGCCGAGGCCGATCCGACCTTCGACATCGGCGGCTTCGACACCGCGCATAAGCTCGCGATCCTGACGTCGCTCGCCTTTGGAACGGTGGTC
>CAWESJ010000136.1:0-8024 GCA_963811015.1 uncultured Alphaproteobacteria bacterium
AGTCGGAAACGGCGAGCCCTTCACATAGCTGTTCCCGACGCACGCAAGATCGAGAGCGCCGCCCGCCGCCAGGCCGGGGATCGCCGCCGCGCCGCTCACGACGAAGGCCAGGGCGACAAATGCAAGCGCCCATCCCGCGCGCCGACCGAGTTCATGTCCCATTTGAACCACCCAAGCGTCAAAGGCCGCCGCGCCAAGCGATCGGCTCAGCCTGAGATCGCAGAATGCGCGCGCGCGTGTCAATGGGGCGGCGCAATCCTTCCCCCGGCGATCCCCTGCCCCGCGGCGCAGGCGGCGGCAAGTCAGACGCCGGCCGCCGCTGATCGCCGCGACATAGCGAAGCGAGCCGCAAAGGAGCGCCGCGCCGATCTCGGCGAGCCGGTTCATGTCGCCTTGGCGATGCGGCGCGCCAGCGCCTTGGCGCCGAGCGTCGCCTCGGCCCAGGCGCGTTCAAAGCCGGCCTGATCGCCGAAATAGGGATCGACCACAGCTTCGCCCTTGCGGCCCTCGACATGATCGAGCAGCAGGCTGAGCTCGGCGGCGGCGTCCTGCGGCCAAATCGCCTCGAGCGCGGACAGATTTTGCAGATCGAGCGCGACGATATGGGTGAAGCGACGAAAATCTCCCGGACTGACCTGCCGCGCCCGATAGGAGCTGATGTCGACGCCATATTGAAGGGCCACGGCCTGGGCGCGCCGATCCGGCGGTTCGCCCACATGCCAGTCGCCGGTTCCAGCGGAATCGACCTCGACCTCGAGGGCGATCCGCGCGGCCTCGGCCCGGAACGCGGCTTCGGCCAGCGGCGAGCGGCAGATATTTCCGAGGCAGACGAACAGGACGGCGGGCTTTGCGGACAAAACTTGCGATCTCATGATTTGGCTCAGGATAGCGCCTCCCTTTCGGTCCGATCGGCAAGCGCTCTGGCGCGAATCGCGCCAGCGCAGCATATAGGCGCGGCGGACCGCGACGCCAAACGCCGGAGCCGCGCTCAGGGGCGCAGGCCGCGCCGCCGCCGGGGTCCGCCATGAACCCAATAGCAGAGCGCCCTATAGCAAAGACTTGGAAACGCGCCCTCGCGCTGGTTTGCGACCGCAAGGCGCAGCTGCGGCTGTCCCTGCGAGTGACGGTCTCGGTCGCTCTGACCTTCCTCGCCAGCCAGGCCCTGAACGTCCCGCTAGGCGGGTTGTGGGCCGTATTGACCGCGGTGGTCGTGACCCAAATGAGCGTCGGCGGCTCCTTGAAGGCCGCGATCGAATATTCCGTCGGCACGCTCGGCGGCGCAATCTACGCCGGCGCGATCGCCGCGCTTGTACCCCATACGAATGAATTGTCCTATCTGGGCGTCCTCGGGCTCGCCGTCGCGCCGCTCGCGCTGCTCGCCGCGCTCAACCCTAATTTTCGCGTCGGGCCGTTTACCGCCGTCCTCGTGGTTTTGGGGTCGACGACGACCCATTCCGGGCCGATCGCATCGGCCTCCTATCGCGTGTTCGAGGTCGCGCTCGGCGGCGGGATCGGCCTTCTCGTCTCCTTCCTGATCTTCCCGGCGCGGGCGCGGACCATGGCGAATGAAGCCGCCGCCGCCATGATCGACCTCATGGCGAGCTCCCTGCCCGGGCTCTTCGGGGGCTTCACTCAGGGCTCGGATCGCGTCGCGATCGCGCGAATCCAAAGAAGCCTTGGCGCGGCCCTCGCCCAATTCAACGCGGTCGAGACCGAGGCGCGGCATGAACAGCGAATGACCCGCTTCGCCGATTTGAACGAGCAGCGGGCGCTGCCCCGCGCGCTGCTCAGGCTGCGCCATGACCTTGTCATGATCGGGCGGGCCGCAGCGACGCCGCTCGCCGACGCCTTGCAAGCCCCGCTCGACCCTTTGCTCGCGGGCATTGTCGCGGCGGCGGCCGATTATTTGCGCGCGACCGGCGACTCGCTCGTCGCGCGGCGCGATCCGCCGTCCCCGGCCGAAATCGACGCGGCTTTCGACGGCTTCGCCGCCGAGATCGCCGCGCTGCGCCGCGACGGCGTGACGCGGGAATTGTCCGGCGACGCGCTGGAACAGCTGTTCGCGCTCGGCTTCGCGCTGGAGCAGATGCGCGAGAATCTCAAGGATCTCTCCGGCAGCGTGGCGGATTGCGCGCGCGCGTGACCGCCGGCGGGTTCGTTCAAACGCCGCAACCGTAATTTAACCTTGCGCTTCCAAGATCAGGAACCTGATCAAGTCCAGAGGCGTGTGGCGCGGGCGAGTGAGATGCGTGAAGAATTGCGGCTGTTTTCGCGGCGGATATTGGCCGCGTTGAAAGGGTCCGGCGAGGCCCGCCCCAAAAGCTCCGACCCGCGCGAGATCGATGAATTCTACAGGCGGCGCTATTCGCCGCGACGGATCGTTCGCGGGGCGAATAGGGCCGCCTCGGCCGCAAGCCTGCGCGACCCGGCTTGATTGGTTTTGGGTTTTTTCGCGCGTCGCCGCGCGGAATGGGCCTGTCGCCGCAGCCGGGATTTGTTGCTAAGCTCGCTCTAGAGCGCGTTCCGATTGGATGGACTCATCCAATCGATAAGAACCCGCTCCAGATCAATACGTTGGAGCATGTTCTTATGAGACATCGGATATATCCGATGTCTAAATATCGAAAAAGTCGGTCAACTTTTTTGGAACATGCTCCAAAAGGGAGCCGCTTCGTGCAGATCGCGACATGGAACGTCAATTCGGTGCGGCAAAGAACCGAGCATTTGTTGCGCTACCTGCGCAATGTCGGGCCCGACGTCCTTTGCCTGCAGGAGCTGAAATGCGTCGATGAGGCCTTCCCGCACGCGGAGGTGGAGGCGGCGGGCTATAATGTCGCGGTGCATGGCCAAAAAGGCTTCAACGGCGTCGCCATTCTCGCCAAGGCGCCGATCGAGGCGACGCGCGGCCTTCCGGGCGACCCTGACGACGAACATGCCCGCTATATCGAGGCGATCATTCCCGACGGCCCGGGAATCGTCCGCGTCGCCTCGATCTATTTGCCCAACGGCAATCCGCCGCAAACCGACAAATACCCCTATAAGCTCGCATGGATGGATCGGCTCAAGGCGCATGCGACAACGCTGCTGCTTCTCGAGGAGCCGCTCGTCCTCGCCGGCGACTATAATGTGATCCCCTCCGCGCGCGACTGCTATGATCCGGCCGATTGGATGGGCGACGCGCTGTTCCTGCCGCAAACGCGGGCGCGCTTCCATGCGCTGCTCAATCTCGGCCTGACCGACGCCTTGCGGGCGACGACCGACGCCGCCGGCCTCTACACGTTTTGGGATTATCAGGCCGGCGCCTGGCCGCGCAACAAGGGCATTTGCATCGATCACCTCCTGCTTTCGCCGCGGGCGGCGGATCGGCTGGTCAAGGTGACGATCGACAAGGAGATGCGGGGCGAGGACAAGCCCTCGGACCATGTGCCGGTCCGCATCGAGCTCGGCGCTGCGGCGTGACGCCTTACGACAAGTCCAAGGCGAGCCCAGCGCCGCCGAGCGCGCCAAGCACGACCACAAGAAGCGGCGGAGCCCGCCACGCCGCCAAAAGCGCGAAGCAGACAAGCGCGAGGGCGAAATCGGCCGGCGCGGCGACCGCGCTGACCCAGACCGGATTATAGAGCGCGGCCCCGAGGACGCCGACGACCGCCGCGTTGATTCCGCGCATCGCCGCCTGCGCGCCCGGGCGGCGCTGGAAAATCTCCCAAAAGGGCAAGACCCCGATAAGCGCCAGCAGACCGGGGAGAAATATGGCGACAAGGGCGAGCGCCGCCCCGGCTATCCCATGCGGCGCAGGCTCCGCCACGGCTCCAAGATAGGCCGCGACGGTGAAGAGAGGCCCAGGGACCGCCTGCGCCGCGCCATAGCCCGAGAGGAAGGCGCTGTCGCTGACCCATCCGGGCGCGACGACGGCCTCGCGCAATAGCGGCAATACGACATGGCCGCCGCCGAACACCAATGCGCCGGACCGATAGAAGGCGTCGAAAAATGCTATTCCTTGGGAAGCGCTGAGTCTTTCCGCGATGGGCAGGCCGCCGAGCAGCGCGAAGAATATGATGAGCGCCGCGAGGCCGGCGCGGCGCGACACCGGCGTCGACAGACCCGATTTGGCGCTGGCGGCGGCTGGCTCGATGCGGGAAAGCCATAGGCCGGCCGCGCCGCCCAAAGCGATCGTCGCGATCTGCGCCGCCGAAGACGCGCTGAAGGAAAGGATCACCGCGGCGGCGACGGCGATCGATTGCCGCTCGCGATCCGGGCAGAGCGTGCGGGCCATGCCCCAGACGGCCTGCGCGACGATCGCGACCGCCACGAGCTTGAGCCCGTGCAAAATCCCGCCGCCGACCACGCCCTGGAGCAGGCTCGAGCCAAAAGCGAAAAGCGTCAGACTGATCGCCGAAGGCAGGGTGAACCCCGTCCAGGCCGCAATCGCGCCAAGATAGCCGCGCCTCAGCAGGCCGAGCGCGAAGCCAACCTGGCTGCTCGCCGGTCCGGGCAGGAATTGGCAGAGGGCGACAAGCTCGGCATAGGCGCCTTCGTCGAGCCAGCGGCGGCGGACGACGAACTCTTCCCTGAAATAGCCGAGATGCGCGATCGGTCCGCCGAAACAGGTGAGGCCGAGCTTGAGGAAGACGAGGAGAACCTCGCGCACGGAGCCTGCGCTGTCATTCGCCGTCACGACATCCCCGCCGCCCGTCAAACCGCGATCTCCTTTCCCACAATGGAATATGGAACGATCGAAACGCATTCAATCTTGCTCGGGCGCCGAGCCTTCGGAGGCCGCGGCCGCGCGGGGACCCAAGGCCCTGACGGCTTCGTCGACGCTATGAAACAGGCGCTCCGGCCCAAGCGCTTTATCGATGCCGAAACGCTTCAAGGCGTCTTGCGCGCGAAGCGATTCGAGCCGGGCGATGGCGAAGACGACCCCCTCCTCCTTGCAAAGACGGATGAGGTCGAGCAGCACCTGCGCGGCGGTGAAATCGATCTCCAGAAGGGCGCTCGCCTCCAGGACAAGGAGCCGCGCCGGCTGCGGCGCGTCGCGCAGGGCCGCCAGAACATCGGCGCGGAAATGATAGGCGTTGAGAAAGGACAAGGGCGCCTGATAGGCGAGCACGACGACACTCGGCAATGTTTCCGAGCGATGGCGCGGGACCGGCGGCCACCAGATGGAGGTTCCGGGCACCCGTTCGAATATGATGGCGTGGGTCCGCGTCACGCTCCAGACGCCATGCAGCAGCGACAGCGCCATGCCGATCGCCACGCCCTGCTCGATCGGCATGGCGACGATGGCGGCGCAGGTCGCGACGATGAGCAGGAATTCGCCGAAGGATTGGCGGTAGATCGCGGCCATCTGGGGAAGGCGGATGATTCGAAACGCCACGAACAACAGGACGCCGGCCAAGGCGGCGTTCGGGATTTTGCCAAGGAGCCCGCCGCCGAAAGCCAGAAGCGCGGCGAGAATGGCGGATGCGACCAGCCCGGCGAGTTGCGAGCGCCCGCCGGTCTCCGCGACGATCGCCGTGCGCGGCGGGCTCGCATTGACCGGAAAGGCGCCGAAAAGCGCCGCCAGGGCGCCGCCGGCGCCGACGCCGAGATAATCGCGGTCGACGTCCGGCGGTTGATCTGGATCGGACGGGAAGGCGCGCGTCACCGCCGCCGTCTGCACCATGATGATGAGCGCGATGAGGAGGCTTAGAGGCAGGAGCTGGGTGAGCGCGCCAAGAGGCGGGATAGGGATCGCCAACACGGGCCACCGCGCCGGAACGGTCCCGACGACCGCGACGCCCTTGGCCTCCAGCCCGAAGGCGGCGAGCGCCACGGACGCCGCGACGAGCCCGATCAGCGCGCCTGGAATGCGGGCGCTGATTCGCTCCGAAAGCGCGGTGACGGCCAGGACGCCAAGGCCGATCGACAGCGTCAGCCAATTGGCGTCGCGAATATGCGCGGCCAGGAACATGGCGCGCTGGATCGTCGGCCCCTCGCCGCCTACGATCCCGAGCACGCTCGGGAGCTGCGAGACGAGAATGTGAACCGCGATCCCGGCCAAAAAGCCCGTCGTCACCGGAACCGAGAGGAGATCGGCGATCCAGCCAAGGCGGAAGAGGCCGCCGGCGATAAGGGCGGCGCCGACCATCAGCGCCAAGGCCGCCGCCAGGGCCCCATAGTCCGGCGAGCCGGCCGTCGCGAGAAGCGCAAGCCCGCCGGCGAAAATGGGCGCGATCGTCGAATCCGCCCCGCAGGAGAGGACGCGGCTCGCGCCGAAGACCGCAAAGGCGAGCGATCCCGCGAAAAACGCGAAAAAGCCTGTCTCGGGAGAAAGGCCTGCGAGGCGCGCGGTGGCCATTTGCTCGGGAATGGCGATCGCGGCCAGAGTCAAGCCGGCCACCAGATCCTGCGGCAGGAAGCCGCGGCGATAGGACGCGAGCGAGCGAAAGATCGGCCAGCCGCGACCTTGTCGTGGAGATGAAGAACCCGAGGAGCCATGCGCCTTCGCCATCTCTTCAGCATATCAGCTTTGATTGGCTTGACGTCCAGGATCGCCTTCGCCGGCTTCATAAAGGAGAGCGGCGCCGCAGGACTTCCCGTCAGGGCTTCGATATCAGATGATTTTATAAAATCTATAGACTATTTTAGGATCATAGCGCGGCGCCGGGGCGGGCCTGTAAGGCCACCGCCGCCTTGGCCCGCGCGAGGCCCGCGAGATCTTAGGGTGAATTCATGAGACTGCGCTTGCGGGCTGCAACCCAATCGAACCCGGTCGGCGCCGCCGACGAAAGATCATGACCCAGCGCCGCCAGCTGCATCTCGGCGCGGTCATGCGCCCGACGAGCATTCACACCGGGGCCTGGCGCTATCCCGGCGCCTTTCCGGACGCCAATTTCAATTTCGCCCATCTGAAACGCTTCGCCCAAACGCTCGAACGCGGCCGGTTCGACGCGTTCTTCATGGCGGATCATCTCGGCGTGCTCAACATGCCGATCGAGGCTTTGAAGCGCAGCCATACGGTGACCTCCTTCGAGCCGTTCACGCTGCTTGCCGCGCTCGCCGGCGCGACCGAGCGCATCGGCCTCGTGGCGACGGCCTCGACCACTTTCGAGGAGCCCTTCCATATCGCCCGCAGATTCGCCTCGCTCGACCATATCAGCGGCGGCCGCGCCGGCTGGAACGTCGTCACCACCTCGAACCCGGATTCGGCGTTGAATTTCGGCCTCGAGACCCATGTCGAACATGGCGAGCGCTATCGCCGCGCGCGCGAATTCTTCGAGGTGGTGACCGGGCTTTGGGACAGTTTCGCCGACGACGCCTTCATCCGCGACACCGGCGCCGGGGTCTATTTCGACCCGGCCAAGCTGCATCCGCTGAACCACAAGGGCGCGCATTTCTCGGTGCGCGGGCCGCTCAATATCGCAAGGCCGATCCAGGGCTGGCCGGTCATCGTCCAGGCCGGCGCCTCGGAGGCCGGCCGCCAGCTCGCGGCCGAGACCGCCGAGGTCGTGTTCACCGCGCAATCGACGCTCGCCGAGGGCCAAAGCTTCTATGCCGACATCAAGGGGCGCATGGAGAAGATCGGCCGCGCCCGCGACCATCTCAAGATTCTTCCCGGCGTCTTCGTGGTCGTGGGCGACACGGAGGAGGAGGCGCTGGCGAAGCGGGCGAAGCTCGACAGCCTCGTGCATTATGACAGCGCGCTCGCCTCGCTGTCGGTCGCGCTCGGCCATGACGCCTCGGGATTCGATCCGGACCAGCCCCTGCCCGAGATCCCCGAGACCAATGCGAGCAAGAGCGCGCGGGACAGGGTCGTCGCGCTGGCGCGGCGGGAGAAGCTGACCGTCCGCGCGCTCGCCCAGCGCCTCGGCGGCTATGGCGGCCTCGCCTTCGTCGGCGCGCCCGAATCCATCGCCGACCAAATGGAGGAATGGCTCGAAGCCGAAGCCTGCGACGGCTTCAACGTCATGTTCGCCTATGTGCCGGGAGGGCTCGACGATTTTGTCGACAAGGTCGTGCCGGAGCTGCAAAGGCGGGGAATT
>CAWESJ010000137.1:0-11265 GCA_963811015.1 uncultured Alphaproteobacteria bacterium
GATAGACGGGGCGGCAGCGTTTCTAACCAAAGATGGGTTCGGCACTTATGAATACAAGCCTCGACGCACAGCCGAGCGCGATTCCTCAGACCACATGGAGCGCATGGGTATATTTTACCTCCAACAGTGGCACTGCCAGCATCATGTCTGATGATGTGGGGGGATACGGCAGGGACATCGAATCAACTCGTAACGGAGACGGAAAGTATCACATATTTTATGGTGCCAATAATTGGGCACCGACCAGCGCGCCGTTGGATCAATGGCAGTTTATCTCCCTCGCTTACGCTTCCAATAACGTATATTTCTACCGCAATGGGGTCCAATATACCCTTGGCATAGCTCCCACCTGTCCTTCCTCCAATACCGATTTCAACTTCGGCGGTGGTGCCACCGGAGTTATGAACGGCCTTATCACCGAAGTCCATGTTTCTTCTGTTGTCCGGTCAGCCGGATGGAATTCAACTGAGTATCAGAATAGAGACTCCTGCTACGTTCTACACGGTTTCGCCTACTATGGCCCAAAGGCCCGCGACTTCTTCGCCAACCGTTAGTTCTATATCTCAGGCCGTCGGCAACATTTCGGGCGGGACGAGAGTGACCATCACCGGCACCGGCTTCAGTGGGACTACCGCTGTCAACTTCGGCTCGACCCCTGCCGAATCCTTTATTGTAGTCAGCAGCACATCGATTACCGCGGTTTCTCCCATGGGAACAACAGGGGCGACGGTCAACGTGACGGTCGTTAATCCCTGGGCACAAGCGCCACGAGATCAGCCGATCAATTCACATATTATGCTAGGCCGGTCATTTCGGGGCTTTCCGCAGTTTCCGCGGCCCCGGAGGAGGGCGGCGCGACAGTGCCGCCGGTTCGAATTGCGCCGGAAGACCTACATGTCGGCGCGCCGCTCGTTGGCGAGCAGGCGGCATGACTGCGCTTCGCACCACGTGCCCCTATTGCGGCGTCGGCTGCGGCGTCTCCGTAGAGGACGGCGCGCTGCAGGGCGACGGCGGCCATCCGGCGAATTTCGGCCGGTTATGCGCCAAGGGCTCGGCGCTCCTGGAGACGCTCGCCTCGACCGATCGCTTGACCACGCCGATGGCGCATGGCCGGGAAACGAATTGGGACCATGCGCTCGATTTCATCGCGGCGGAATTCACGCGGATCCGCGACGCGCACGGGCCCGATGCGATCGCCTTCTATGTGTCCGGGCAGTTTCTCACCGAGGATTATTATGTCGCCAACAAGCTGATGAAGGGCTTCATCGGGTCAGGCAACATCGACACGAATTCGCGGCTCTGCATGGCCTCCTCTGTAGCCGGCCATGTGCGCGCCTTCGGCGAGGATGTCGCGCCTGGCTGCTATGAAGATCTCGAGGAAGCCGATCTTGTCGTCCAGGTCGGCAGCAACATGGCCTGGTGCCACCCGGTGCTCTACCAGCGCCTGATGGCCGCGCGGGAGCGGCGCGGAACCAAGATCGTCAATATCGACCCGCGCCGCACCGTCACCGCCGAAACCGCCGACCTTCACCTGCCGCTGGCGCCTGGCATGGACGTAGCGCTGTTCAACGGGCTTCTGGTCCATCTCGCCGATATGGGCGCGCTTGATCGCGGCTGGATCGCGGCGCATGTCTCGGGCTTAGACGAGGCGCTCGACGCGGCGCGGCGCTCGGCGCCCTCCATCGCAACCGTCGCGGCTGCGGTCGATCTCGCGCCGGAGGACGTAGCGCGTTTCTACGATCTTTTCGCCCGCACGGAGCGCGTGGTCACGCTCTATTCCCAGGGCGTCAATCAGTCCGTCAGCGGCGCCGACAAGGTCAACGCCATCCTCAATTGCCATCTCGCCACTGGCCGCATCGGGCGCCCCGGCATGGGGCCGTTTTCTTTGACGGGACAGCCCAATGCGATGGGCGGGCGCGAGGTCGGCGGCCTCGCCAACCAACTTGCGGCGCATATGGCCTTCGCGCCGGAGGATGTCGATCGTGTGCGCCGGTTCTGGAATGCGCCAGGCGTTGCGGCGAGGCCCGGCTACAAGGCCGTCGATATGTTCGAAGCGGTCGCGGAGGGCCGCGTGAAGGCGATCTGGATCGCCGCGACCAATCCGGCCGACAGCATGCCGCGCGCTGGGCGCGTGCGCGAGGCGCTGGCGAATTGCCCGCTGGTAATCGTCTCCGACGCCTGGCCCACCGACACCACGGCCCTCGCCCACATTGTGTTGCCGGCGGCGGCCTGGGCGGAGAAGGACGGCTCGGTCACGAATTCCGAACGCTGCATCTCGCGCCAGCGCGCTTTCCGGACGGCGCCGGGGGAGGCGCGGCCCGACTGGTGGATGTTCGCGCAAGTGGCGCGCCGCATGGGCTGGGATGAGGCGTTTTCCTATACGACGGCCGCCGATATTTTTCGCGAGCACGCCGCGCTGTCGGCGTTCGAGAATGAAGGCCGGCGCGTCTTCGACCTTGGCGCGCTCGCCGAGCTGGATGACGCCGCCTATGACGCGCTCGCGCCCATTCAATGGCCTTGCCCGAAGCGGCGGCGCGGCAGGCCGGCGGCGCGCCTTTTCGCGGCCGGCGGCTTTTCCACGCCGGACGGGCGCGCGCGCATGCTCCCGCTTGCGGCGGCGTCTGAGGCGCGGCCGAGCGATGATCTGCTCACGCTCAATACCGGCCGCATACGCGACCAGTGGCACACCATGACGCGCACCGGCCGCGTGCCGCGTCTGATGACGCACACGGCGGGACCGCGCCTCGCGCTGCATCCGCGCGACGCTGCGCGGCGCGGGATCGAAGACGGCGGCCTCGCGCGGATCGACAGTCGCCACGCAAGCGCCGTCCTGCCGGTGACGATTGACGCTTCGATGCGCGCCGGCGACGCATTTGCGCCCATGCATTGGACTGACCAGTTTGCGTCCTGCGGCCCGGTCGGCTTGCTGGCGCACGCCGTAAGCGACCCGATCTCGGGCCAGCCGGACCTCAAGGGGACGCGGGTGCAGGTCGCAGCGGTCGCCGAAGCCTGGCGAGGGCTGCTGTTGCGCCGCGCCTCGGATGCTCCCGGCCTCGGCGAAACCGCCTATTGGTCCAAGGCGCCGATCGCCGCCGGCTTCGCCTATGAGCTGGCCGGATGGACGCCGCTCGCGGAGGTGATCAACTCCGAAGACGCCTTGCGCCGCCTCCTTCGGGCGCCGAAGCGGGCCGAGCTCATCTCTTATTCCGACCCGAAAAAATCGGCGTTCCGCTATGCCGCGCTGGTCGATGATCGGTTGGAGGCCTGCGCCTTCTTCGCCGCGCCGCGCGCGGCCTTGCCTGACGCCTCGCACGCGGCGCGTTTGCTCGGACAGGCGCTCGACCCGGCCGCGCGGCTTTCTTTGCTGGCTGGCGTCGCAGCAGGTTCGCCTCCGAGAGGCAAGATCGTCTGCTCCTGCTTTTCGGTCGATGAGGCCGCGATCCGCGCCGCCATCCGCGCCGAGAATTTCAAAACTCCGTCCGAGATCGGAGCGGCCCTGCGGGCCGGCTCCAATTGTGGCTCCTGCATTCCGGAACTCAAAATGCTGTTGGCGGCCGAGGCCAGCCGCCTCTCCGCGGCGGCCTGAAATAGGCCGCGCGCGATCTCATCCGAATGCGTCCGCGCCGTCGCTTTGACGAAATTCGTAACATTGTCGCATAAACCGATCACAATTTGAACTTCCGCGCCCAGCGATCAGAGCAATTCGCATGTTAGCGTCGCGCAATGCGTAGGCGCTATGGAGCGATCTGGCGGGTTCACAATATTCGTCTATGATAACTCGCCGAGGTGACTACCGCGAGGTCGATTGACAATGGCGCCCAACAAGTCCGCAATTGCGCGCGACCCCATTCTTGTCGATCTTGCGCTGCAGGGTGGCGGGGCGCATGGGGCCTTCACCTGGGGGGCGCTCGATCGTCTGCTGGAAGAGCCCTGGCTTGCCATCGACGGCATTTCCGGCACGTCGGCCGGCGCGATGAACGCCGCCGTGCTGGTCGACGGCCACGCAAAAGGCGGGGCCGCCGGCGCGCGGGAAGCCTTGGAAAGTTTCTGGCGCAGCGTCTCCGAGGCCGCCCGCTTCAGTCCGTTCCGGCGCGGGCCGCTCGATGTGATTCTCGGACGTTGGACGCTCGATTCCTCGCCCATATATGTCGCCATGGATCTCGCGTCTCGCCTGTTGTCGCCCTACGATCTGAACCCGATGGGGAAAAATCCTTTACGGGAAATTCTCTCCGGGCTCATAGATTTCACACGGCTGGCGCAGGCCCCCATAAAGCTTTTCATCACGGCCACCAATGTCCGCACCGGCCGCGGCCATGTGTTCAAGAATGAAGCGGTCACGGCGGATGTTCTGCTCGCCTCGGCCTGCCTGCCGACCATGTTTCAGGCCGTGGAGATCGACGGCGAGCCCTATTGGGACGGAGGCTATTCCGGCAATCCCACGATCACGCCGCTGATCCGCGAGTGCAAATCGCAGGAAACGATTCTCGTTCAAATCAACCCGGTCGAGCGCAAGGAATCGCCGCGCTCGGCCGCGGAGATCTTGAACCGTCTGAACGAAGTGTCCTTCAACTCCGTTCTCCTTAAGGAGCTGCGCATGATCGCCTTGCTTCGCCGCGTCGCCGATCCTGGCGACAGCGAGGGCGCGCAATGGGCCGGCATGCGCATCCACCGCATTGCGAGCGACCTCATGACCGAGCTCGGCGCCTCGTCCAAGCTCAATGCGGAATGGGACTTCTTCTCGCTGCTGCGCGACGAGGGGCGCAAATCCGCGCAAGCCTTTCTGGAGGCGCATGCGGCGGATCTTGGACGCCGCTCGACGCTCGACATCGATGCGCTGCTGGAAGGGATCTGACGCATGGGACTTCTCGGCATTCTCATCGCTCTCGGGCTTCTTATCTGGCTCGCCTATCGGGGCTGGAGCGTGCTTTTGCTCGCGCCCGCCGCGGCGATCCTCGCCGCCGGGCTGGCCGGGGAGCCGCTGCTCGCCCATTGGACGCAAACCTTCATGGGCAGCGCCGCCCGGTTCATCATGCAATTCTTCCCGATCTTTCTTCTTGGCGCGCTATTCGGAAAGCTCATGGAGGACAGCGGGTCGGTGACGGCCATCGCCGCCTTCATGACCGAGCGATTGGGACCCCGGCGCGCGGTGCTGGCGGTCGTCCTCGCCGGCGCGCTGGTCACTTACGGCGGCGTCAGCCTCTTCGTCGCCTTCTTCGTGCTCGCCCCGATGGCGCATGCGCTGTTTCGCGCCGGCGAGGTTCCGCGGCGGCTGATGCCTGCGGCGATCGCGCTCGGCGCCTCCACCTTCACAATGTCGGCGCTGCCCGGAACGCCGGCGATCCAGAACGCTATCCCGATGCCGTTCTTCGGCACCACGCCCTTCGCGGCGCCCGGCCTCGGCGTCATCGCCTCGATCATCATGCTGGGTTTCGGTCTTTGGTGGCTCGCCCGCGTTGAAGCCAGCGCGCGCGCCAGGGGCGAGGGCTATGGCGCGGGTGCGGACGTCGCCGCCGACGCGGGGAAGAGGAGCTCGTCCGCGAGCGCGCGACGACCGCGAGCACATTCGATCCGGCGGAGATCAGCCATGGCGGCCAAGCCGCGCCGCCGCCCATCGCCTTGGCGATCCTGCCGCTCATTGTCGTGGTCGGGGTCAATCTCCTGATGTCGCTGTTCGTGCTGCCGCGCCTCGACGCGGCCTTTCTCGCCGATGCGGCTTGGGGCGCGACGTCGCTGTCGGCTGTCGGCGGCGTATGGGCGGTCGTGACCGCGCTCGCCGCCGCCATCGCGGCGCTGATTGCGATCAATTTTCGCCGGCTGCCCGCGCTGCGCGCGACCATGGACGCCGGCGCCAACGCCTCCGCCTTGCCGGTGCTGAGCGTCGCGAGCCTCGTCGGCTTCGGCTCGGTCGTGGCCGCGCTGCCCGCCTTCGCCTCGGTGCGCGACTGGGTGCTTTCGATCGAAGGCGGCCCGCTGGTTTCGCTGGCCGTGGCCACGAATGTGCTCGCCTCTCTGACCGGCTCCGCGTCCGGCGGGCTGACGATCGCGCTCGACGCGCTTGGCGGAACCTACATGCGCCTCGCCGCTGAGCAGGGCATCAACCCGGCGCTATTGCACCGCATCGCCGTGATCGGCGCCGGCACGCTCGACAGCCTGCCGCATAATGGCGCAGTGGTCACGCTGCTTTCGGTCTGCGGCTCGACCCATCGCGAAAGCTATTTCGACATCGTCATGGTGTCGATCGTCGGCGGCCTTCTCGGCCTCGCCGCGGTGATTGGATTGGGATCGCTGTTTGGGTCGTTTTAGAGCGCGTTCCGATTGGATGGAATCATCCAATCGATAAGAACTCGCTCCAGATCGATATGTTGGAGCATGTTCTCATGAGACATCGGATATATCCGATGTCTTAACGTCGA
This sequence comes from uncultured Alphaproteobacteria bacterium, assembly GCA_963811015.1. Taxonomy (GTDB): domain Bacteria; phylum Pseudomonadota; class Alphaproteobacteria; order Rhizobiales; family Beijerinckiaceae; genus Methylocapsa. The sequence goes on from CAWESJ010000137.1 coordinate 6,414, forward strand.
AAAAGTCGGTCAACTTTTTCGGAACATGCTCTAGCGGAGTGATTTTGAATTGAATTCAATCTAAAATCAGGGACGTGATCTGAGTTTAAGTTGGACACAGGCAAAACGGGTCGCCGCTTTTTCCCATCCGGCTCTCGGGGCTAAGACGTAAATGAACAGGATAGAACGCGCCATAGAGGCGGTCATTTTCAACAGCCGCTGGCTGGCCGCGCCATTTATTTTCGGCCTCATCATCGGCCTGGCGGGATTGCTCTACAAGTTCGCCGTCAAGCTCGGCGCATTCGTGCTGGGCTTGAGGGAGGTTCCAAATTCCGAAGCGCTCGTCAGCGTCCTTAGCCTCGTCGATCTTTCGCTCGCCGCCAATCTTATTTTGATCGTGATCTACTCAAGCTATGAGAATTTCATCCGACCTCTGACGCCCGCCGATCATCCCAACATGCCGAATGGGCTGGTCGGGATCGGCTTCTCCTTGTTGAAGCAGAAGCTGCTCGGCTCAATTGTGGCGATAACGGCTGTCCATGTGCTGGAATGGTTCATGGACATCGATCATTTTTCCAGCTTCACCACGCTCGCCTGGCTCGTCGGCGTCATGATCGCCTTTGCGGTCGTAATGCTTGTGGTTGCGATCGCGGACCGAGTGAGCGATACGGGCGCGCGCGATCATTGAAAACGTCTCGGGCGGCGATCCAAACCCATCTTGTTCGGAGCTCGGCGTTCCCTTAAGTTCATTCTCCCGGAGTATGCGGGTAGCGGCTGCGAACGCGGATTTTAAAAGAGAAAGCTCGCATAGTCGGCCTAACGCGCATTGACCTGATAGAGTCCCACCTGCAGAAAGGATTTGCAAAAGATGATTTCTCGCCGCTCTTTCCTGGACGGTCTTTTTGCGATCGGCGCGGCCGCTGCGCTTGTCGGCGTGGCCGCCTCTGGCGCCGCCGCTGCGCCTGAAGCCGCAGCCGGCGCTCGCGAGTCGATAGCCCCGCCCGGCTCGCGCACCTCGTCGCGCAATCATCGTCGGGCGCATCCAAACACATTTTGGAGCCGTCGCGCCAGGCGGCGGGCCAAGAAGGCGCACCTTCGCCGCGCCGAGCCGAAGCAATGATCGCTTCTTAAGCCATTGATGATTTTGGCTCGAGATGAGCCACGATCATCAACATGATCGCGAGCGAGTTGAGGACGCCGCCTTGGCCACGGGCAAGATCCATCCGAAACCGAGGCGGCGCGTCGCGGGCGCGCTGCTGGCCGTTCCCACGCTCGCCATTCTGCTTGCCGGGTGCAAGCCTGAGACAAATGCCGAGCCGCCCTCGGCTCGTCCGGTTCGGACCATCACGGCGGAGAGGGGCGAAATCGGCGATCTGGTTGTCCTGACCGGTCAAATTCAGGCCGAAAACGAGGCCTCTCTCTCCTTCCGAATTGGCGGCCGCATCATCGAGCGACTGGCCGGTGTTGGCGACCATGTCGAACCTGATCAGGTGCTGGCGAAACTCGACCCGCAGAACGAGCTGAACGCCTTGCGCTCGGCGAAGGCGGCCCTCTCCGCCGCGCAGGGGCAATTGGTCGAGGCGCGCAATAATTTCGATCGCCAGAACCATCTCATGGGGAGGGGATTCACCACCAAGGTCCTGTTCGATCAGGCGCAGCAGAGCCTGCGCACGACGCAATCCCAAGTCGATGACGCGCACGCGCAGGTGCGGATCGCCGAGGACCGCGTCAGCTACACGCAGCTGAAGGCGAATGTGACTGGCGCGATCACCGCCCGAGGCGCCGAGTCGGGCGAGGTGGTCCAGGCCGGACAGATGATCTTCCAGGTCGCGCGCCACGATGGACGCGACGCCGTGTTCGACGTTCCGGCGCAAGTGATACGCTCGGCGCCGCCGGATCCCAAGATCATCGTGGCCCTGACCGACGCCTCCGACGTCACCGCGATGGGCCGCGTGCGGCAGGTCGATCCGCAAGCCGATCCCATCACCCGCACGTTCCGGGTGAGGGTGAGCCTTATCGATCCCCCGGCGGCCATGCGGCTTGGCGCGACCGTGACCGGACGCATGCAATTGGAGTCGACGGAAGGCGTCTCAATTCCGGCTAGCGCCCTCACCAGCGTCGATGGCGAACCGGCCATCTGGATCGTCGATCCTGAGAGCTTGACAGTGTCGCTGCGCAACGTGGACGTGCGCCGCTTCGATCCCGGAACAGTCGTGATTTCGCGCGGCCTCGAAGAAGGCGAAATCGTGGTGACCGCCGGCGTGCAAGCGCTCCACCCGGGTCAAAAGATCCGCCTGCTCGGATCGGCGTCGTGACCGGGCCCAATCTTTCGGAATGGGCGCTGAAGCATCGTTCATTCGTCGTTTTCATGATGATGGCGGTGACGATCGCCGGGCTCGCCTCCTATTTCCGGCTCGGCCGCAGCGAGGATCCAGCCTTTACTTTCCGGACGATGATCGTCCAGGCCGCCTGGCCCGGCGCGACCCTCGACGACACGCTTCAGCAGGTGACCGAACGGCTCGAGCGCAAGCTGCAGGAGACCAGAGGCCTCGATTTTTTGCGCAGCTACACGTCGCCCGGCCGCGCCACGATTTTCGTCAATTTGAAAGGCGCGACGACAGCCCGCGAGGTTCCAGACATCTGGTACCAGGTTCGCAAGAACATAGGCGACATCCGCCACACTTTGCCCGCCGGCGTCGTAGGCCCGGCCTTCAACGATGATTTCGGTGACACCTATGGATTGATCTACGGATTCACCGCTGATGGATTCACCCATCGCGAGCTGCGTGATTATGTCGAGGACATTCGCTCGCAATTGTTGCATGTTGCCGATGTATCGAAAATCGAGATCCTCGGCGCGCAGGACGAGCAGATCTTCGTCGAGTTCTCGACGCAGCAGCTCGCCGGGCTGGGGATCGACCGCGCGGCTTTGATCGCGGCCCTGCAGGCGCAGAACGCGGTCAGCCCGGCGGGCGACATCCAGACCGGCGATGAGAAGCTCTCAATCCAGGTGTCCGGCGCGTTCCGCTCCGAGCAGGACATACTCGCCGTCAATTTCCTGTCGAATGGGCGATTGATCCGGCTCCGCGACATAGCCGAGGTCCGCCGCGCCTTTTCCGATCCGCCGCAGCCGATGTTCCGCGTCAATGGCAAGCCGGCCATCGGCCTCGCCATCGCCATGCGCGACGGCGGCGACATACTGGCGCTCGGCCGCAATGTCGAGCGCCAGGTTGACGAGGCCGTCGCCGCTCTGCCGCTCGGGATCGACGCGACGCTGGTGTCGAACCAGCCCGCCGTCGTCAATAGCGCCATCGGCGAATTCATGGAGTCCCTCTGGCAGGCGATCGCGATCATCATGGCGGTGAGCGTCGTCAGCCTCGGGTTCCGGCCGGGCGCTGTCGTCGCGCTCTCGATTCCGCTGACCGTCGCGATCATTTTCCCGATCATGGAAGGGCTCGGAATCGACCTCCAGCGCATCTCGCTCGGGGCTCTGATCATCGCCTTGGGACTCCTCGTCGACGACGCCATGACCACAATCGACGTCATGACCTCGCGTCTCGCGCAAGGCGACAGCAAGGAGCAGGCGGCGACCTTCGCCTATAAGACCCTGGCTTTCCCAATGCTGACCGGCTCATTCGTCACCGCGGCGGGCTTCGTGCCGATCGGCTTCGCGCGGAGCGCCGCCGGAGAATATACGTTTTCGATCTTCGCGGTCGTGAGCATCGCGCTCATCGTCTCCTGGTTCGTCGCGGTTCTCTTCGCGCCGCTGCTTGGCGTGGCGCTGCTCGCGCGGCCGAAGGCCGGCGCCTCCGCCGCGCCGGGGGCGGTCGTGCGGCTCTTCCGCCGGCTGCTCGTCTGGGCGATGCGATTGCGCTGGCTGACCATCGCGGCGACGCTGGCCTGTTTCGTCGCGGCCTTGCTCGCGCTGCCCTATGTGCCGCGGCAATTCTTTCCGGCCTCCGACCGTCCCGAGCTCGTCGTCGATCTCACCTTGCCGCAGAATGCCTCGATCTACGCGACCGACGCAGCCGCCGCGAAGCTCGACCAGGTTTTGAAGGGAGATTTGGACGTCGCGCGATGGAGCACCTATGTCGGACGCGGCGCGGTCCGCTTCTACCTCCCGCTCGACGTCAAATTGGCCAATGATTTCTTCGCCCAGGCGGTCGTCGTCGCCAAGGATAATGCGGCGCGCGAGCGGCTTCGCGCGAGGCTCGAGAAGGCGCTCGCCGAGCAATTCCCAAGCGTCGTCGCGCGGGTGTCGCCGCTGGAGCTCGGGCCGCCGGTCGGATGGCCGGTGCAATACAGGGTCGGCGGTCCCGACATCGAACAGGTGCGCGCGATCGCCCTGCGCCTCGCCGAGGTCCTTGGCGCGAACGCCAATGTGAAACAGGTCAATTTCGACTGGATCGAGCCATCGCGCAAAATCCGCATCAACATCGATCAAAATCAGGCCCGGCTTTTGGGCTTGAGCTCGCGGGCGCTCGCCGAGGTTTTGAACGGCGTGATGACCGGGACGCCGATCACCCAGGTGCGCGACGGCATCTATCTGGTCGACGTGATTGCGCGGGCGCAGGATGAGCAGCGGGTCTCTCTTTCCACCTTGCGCGCGCTTCAGCTGCCGCTCCCCAACGGGCGCACGGCGCCGCTGAGCCAGGTCGCGAGCTTCGATTTCGAGCAGGATTATCCGCTGGTGTGGCGGCGCCAGCGCGTTCCGACTTTGACGGTGCAAGCCGACGTCGCCTCGGGCGCGTCTCCCGAAAGCGCGGTCCGGGCTCTTTCTCCAGAAGTTGCGAAACTGAATGAAAGCCTGCCTAAAGGCTATCACATAGAAGTCGGCGGAACGGTCGAGGAAAGCGCGCAATCGCAGGCCTCG
>CAWESJ010000138.1:0-10741 GCA_963811015.1 uncultured Alphaproteobacteria bacterium
GTGGCGCGTTCACCGCCTCCGGCCTCATCGAATGCGGCGCCGCGCATGGCGCCGGCCAGCTCACCCTGACCGATGATCTCGTGACGACGGCGGCGCATGTCTTTTTCGATGAAAGGGGCGCGCCGCGCGCCAAAACCTGCATGTTCGTGATCGAAGCCGACGGCAAGCTGATCCGGACGCCAATCGATTTGAGCTCGATCGTCGCCGGCAGCACCAATCCTTATTCGATCGAGGCGGTTCACGATTGGGCCGTCGCGCGGCTCAAGCATCCGGTCGATGGGGTGGCTCCCTACGGCCTCGCCGATACGGCGCGCCCCAACATGCCGGTCGAATTTGTCGCCCGCGGCCATATCGATTGGGGCGAGGGGCGCAGGCTTTCGATGGAGAAATGCGCCCTGCATGATCAATTGACCGTCGGCGAGGAGGGGACGCGGGAATTCTCCTTCGACTGCGAGACGGGGGACGGCGCCTCCGGCGGCGCGGTGATCATGGGCTCGGGCGATCCGGTCGTCGGCGCGATTTTGGTCGGCTGGCGCAGCAACAAGCCGTTCCGCTCGGCGCCTTTCTCGCGGACGCATTATAATTTCGCCGTGACGATTGAGGGCGCCTTCAAGAAGGCCGTCATGGCCGCCGCCGCCAAGGTTGTGGTCGCCAAATAAGGCGGCCGCCGCGGTTCAGGGCGAACCCGCCCGCGGCCTCGCCGCCTCGGTCCTTTCGCGCATGCGCTCTTCGAGCGCGTTCCGCACCTGGTCGAGACTTCCCAAAACCCCGACGCAAAGCGCACGGATCTCATCTGTCGGCTGGAGCATATCCGGCACCATGATGGTCGCCATCCCGGCGGCGCTCGCGGCGCGGACGCCATTATGCGAGTCCTCGAGCGCGAGGCAGCGCGCCGGATTGGCGCCGAGCCGCGCCGCCGCGGTCAGGAAGGTTTCCGGATGCGGCTTGCCCGAGGCGACGTCGGTGCGGGCGACGAGCGCGTCGAGCAGGCCGCGCAGGCCGGCGCGCGTCAGATGATCCTCCGCGGCCTCGCGCTCGGACGAGGTCGCGACCGCCCTGGGCACGCCGCGATCCTTGAGGAATTCGAGAAGATCCCGCGCGCCGGGCTTCAAGGGAACGCCGGCGCCGCTGAGGCGCTCGAACGCGGCGCGGCAATGCCGATAATAATCCTGAAGCGGGAAGTCGGGCCCGAAATGCGCTTTGAGCAGGGCGGCGCTGGTCTCCTTCGGCGCGCCGATGAAGCTCAGATGCAGGGCGTCGGCCATCTCATGCCCGACGCGCGCGCAGGCCTCGAAAATCGCCGTGCGATAGAGCGCTTCCGTATTCAACAACAATCCGTCCATGTCGAAAACGACGGCTTCAAGCGGGGCGGGTATCATCGGCTCTCCTGGACAAAAAGGCGGGACGTTAATGGCGCCGCCCGGATTTGGTGCATTTTTGACACAGTTCCTGCAAATGGAGCGCGCGGGCCCATTCGGCTGTTGCGCGATGACGCATGCCGTAGCATTCATATTTGTGTAAATGCCTAGCACCTAACAGCACAACGGCCTGCATTGAAAAGGGGACCCCAATGATTCGCAAATTCCTTCTCTCGACGGCGGCGATCGCCGCTCTTTCCACCACCGCTCTCGCGGCTGACCTTCCCTCCCGCGCGCCTCCGCCAGTCTACATCCCGCCGCCGGCCTTCACCTGGTCGGGCGTCTATGTCGGCGCCACGCTTGGCTACGCAGAGGGCTTCACCACCTTCACCGACACGGGTTATTTTGTTGATGGCGCGTCCCGGCAGGAGCAAAGCGCCGGTCTGATCGGCGGCGGCACGCTCGGCATCAACTTCCAGCAGGGCAGCCTGGTTTACGGCCTCGAGACCGATTTCAGCGGGCTCACCAACAAGAAAAACGAGGACTACTCTCTTTCTTTCCGCCGCGGCCTTATCGGCTCCGACAACTACAGCTTTGAAGACACGGGTCGCATGAACTGGCTTGGGACCGTTCGCGGCCGCATCGGTCTCGCGGTTGACCGCACCATGTTCTATTTCACGGCCGGTTTCGCCTACGCCAATGTCAAGAATGACCACAGCGCCGCCGAAAGCGTTTACTTCGGCGAGGGTGTCAGATCCTACGGCTACGACTGGAATTCCAACCAGACCAAGTTCGGTTGGACCGCGGGCCTCGGCTTGGAATACGCGCTCACCCCGAACTGGACGATCAAGGGCGAAGCGCTCTACGTGGATCTGAACAACACCACGGTTACCCCCCTATACAGCCAGTATCGCTATGGCTACAGCGCCAACACATATGACGCTCGTTTCCAAAATTCGGCCGCCATCATCCGCGCCGGCGTGAACTACAAGTTCGACCTGTTTGGCGCGCCGGCTCCGATTGTCGCCAAATACTGAGATCAATTTGCTATAACGCTTAATGGCGCCGCGCTCTTGCGCGGCGTCTTTTCTGTTGAGAGTTATGTTCCGAAACGACGTAGCGTAGGCGCGAGGGCGGCCGCCTACCAGCGCATCAGGGCGCTGCCCCAGGCCATCCCGCGCCGATCGCCATCATGGCGATGAGATCGCCTTTCTTGAGGCGTCCGGCCCGGTTCGCCTCGTCGAGCGAGATCGGCAGCGAGGCGCTCGACGTATTGCCGTAGCGATCGAGATTGAGCCAGCATTTTTCGAGCGGGATGTCGAGCCGGTCCAGGACCGATTTGACGATTCGCGCATTGGCCTGGTGCGAGACGATATGGTCGATGTCGCCGACCGCGAGCCCATTGGCGTCGAGCGCCTCGCGGATCGCCTCCGGCAGCACACGGACGGCGAATTTATAGATCTCGCGCCCGTTCATCGCGATCTTGTGCATGTTGCGCGCGAGCACTTCCTCGGACTGCGGGTGCTGGCTGCCGCCGCCGGGGATATTCAAAATGCCCGCCGCCGTCCCATCGGAGTGAAGATGCGTCGAGATCAGGCCGCGTCCGGGCTCCGGCGTGGGTCCGAGGACCATGGCGCCCGCCGCGTCGCCGAAGAGAACGCAAGTGTTGCGGTCGGTCCAATCGACGAGCCGGCTCAAGAGCTCCGCGCCCACGACGAGAACGCGCTTGGCCTGGCCCGACCGGATGAACTGATCGGCGATGCTGAGGCCAAACAGCGAGCCGGCGCAAGCGGCGGAAAGATCGAAGGCGAAGGCGCGAGTCGCGCCGAGCTTGGCTTGCACGATGACGGCGCAGGAAGGCAGCGGCATGTCAGGGGAAATGGTGGCGACGAGGATCATGTCGAGATCCTCGGGCTTGCAGCCGGCCATCGCCAGCGCGTGCCGCGCGGCGATCACCGCCATGTCCGACGTGACCTCTCCTTCGGCGGCGATGCGGCGCTGCTTGATGCCGGTCCGCTCGCTGATCCAGGCGTCGGTGGTGGCGACCATGTTTTCGAGATCTTGATTCGTCAGAATCCGTTTCGGCGCATAGGCTCCGGTCCCGAGAATATGGGTAGATGTCAAAACCCTGGCCTTTCTCAAACCGCAGGCGGGAAAAACGAAAGGGAGGCCGCGGCGGACCCGCTCGCGTTTGTCTTTTTTTCGCAGGCGCGCGGCCGGAGCCTGCTCGGAGCGGCGCTGGACTCGATTTTGGGCGCGCGTCCGGCTTTCGGCGGCGCCAGGACGGCGCGAACCATTATGCGCAGTGACCTATATCACGGGATAAGCCGAAACGTCGCGCTTAGCCAGCCGTCGGCGCGCGATCTCCTCCGGGAAGAGGCGATCGCCTATCAATTATCATTAATATCTTGATATAATTGGGCGCGACGGGGAAAAACGGCGCGGGAGCTCGGATTTACCGACGCGGCGGCGCCTTTGACGGCGACGGCTCGGCGGCGCTCAAGAGATAGGTTTCCTGCAGAGACGCGATCACGCCGCGGGCCCCGCGCAGGACCTCATTGGCCACCCGCGGCCGGACCGCCGCCAAGGTCCAGTTCGCAAGCCCGTCGGGATTGGCCCGCGGCTGGACGAGAACCTCATGAACCTGCTCGAAGCCGCGGCATTGCTTCAAGGCGTCCAAACAGACGGCTTGAAGCTCGGCGCAGGACCGAATTTGGCGCGCGTCCGAGCGCCTCGAATGGATTTTCTCCAGAGACGTCAGGGATGGAACAAGGGCCGGCGGCATGGGTTTCCTTACGTTCGAGGCGGGCGGCGAAAGGGCGTTCGGGCTCCTCGGCGATGCGGACGCCGCCGGTGGGCGGCGGCGAGGACGGCCATCTTGGCGTCCATGAGAGAACGTCCGCCTTGCGCTTCCGTTCCTTTGAGCGCCGGCCGAGCACAAGGCGCGCCGAGCCCCCGCCGCGCGCAAGAAAGGCTCGGAAGTCGCCGCAGTCCGCTTGACCTATAGAAGAGACGAAAGTTACTCTCGCGCGGCGTCTAGAGAAATCGCTCCAGACGGGAAAGGGCACGATCCCCATGTTTTTGGGAATAATCCTAGGCATACTTCTCACGGTCGGCGCAGCCTATGTCGCGGACACGGTTCGCAAAACCGATGGACCGGAAGGATCGCCCGACCGTCCCGTGGTCAATTGGGATGTCGTCGAACGCGGCGTCAAATATTTGACGGCGCTCATCCGGGACGGCGTGTCGCGGTTGACCAGCCGCAGCCGAGGCCCGTGAACGCGCCAGGCCGAATTGGGCTTCAATTCGGCCTGGCTTTATCCGCCGCCGCCGCGCCGAGCCGCGTCAATAGACGAATTCGGACGGATGCGGCGCTCACTCGATCTTCTCGTTGGGATAGACCCCCCAAAGATCGGATTGTTGAATATAGCCGCTGAAGGCCTCCACCGAGATCCGGCACCAGGCGCCGTCGCAGCTGCGCACATTTGCGATGACGTTCGGCTGCAGTTTCGCGATCGTGGCGGATTGAGCGCTCGCCTTGTCGTAAAGCGTTGAATCGACGCCTTTCCTCCACGGCGCCACAAGGGCCGTCCGCCGGCCCGACAGGAGCGAATGGAGCACCCAGCCTTCCGCGCCCTCGGAATCGCGGACCTTGCGCCAGGTTTCGAATTCGGCGGTGATCTCGACCGGAAGCCCGGCGCGCTGGAAAACCCAGGTTGTCCTATGGTCCTTCGAGGGGCCCTCGCGCAAATTCACGCGATCCGTTTTCAGGCTCACATAGCGGGGCACCGGCAAGCCGCTGGCGGCGCCGACCTGCTCGGCCCGCGCCGTTTGGCTTGCCGCGATGGCCGAGGCCGCGAGAAGGAGAGACAAAGCAAATCTATGCAACGCGCAAATCCGAAATGGCATGGTTCGAGCCGCCTTAAGTTCTATTTTCTCGCTCCATCGAACGGTCCCGGCGGCCAGGGTTTCCGATCCTGGCCGTCGCATGGCGCCTCATTGATCGCTTCGCCATTCCTTTTGCGCCGCGCCGCAACATGCCGTCTTGAAACGCCGATTGGCCCGATGGAAAGCAAGCCAGCCGTTCTTGTCTTTGCCCGGCCATCTGCTACAGAGGCCGCACCCAGCGCGCGGAAGGACTGAAATCGCCTTAATCTTGTGCGTTGGTTATCGTTAAAGTCGGGTGAAGACTGGATCGATCCGGCGACGCCTCGCGTCGGCCGGCGGCCTACGCTAGAGCGGGATGATGAAAAGCGGCGAGCGGTTTTCCGCCCGTCTCCCGCTCTATGCTCTTCGGATCGATCACGATGATTTTGGATTGATTCAATTCAAAATCATCGTGATCTAGCCGGCTCGCGCGCGCGTTTCCGGCGGATTTCGGGAAGCGGCGCAAGACCAGTCGGGAGGACGGGATACAAGATGGGCCGGAAGAAACCGCTCGTTGTCGTAACGCGTAAATTGCCCGACGTCGTTGAAACGCGGATGTGCGAGCTTTTCGATGCGAAGCTCAACATCGAGGACAAGCCAATGTCGCGCAATGAGCTCGCGGCCGCCTTGCGCTCCGCCGACGTGCTCGTGCCGACCGTGACCGACCGGATTGACGGCGAGCTGATCGCTCTCGCCGGCGAGCAGATGAAGCTCATCGCCAATTTCGGCACCGGCGTCGATAATATCGACGTGCCTGCGGCCTTGAGCCGCGGCATGACGGTCACCAACACGCCGGGCGTGCTCACCGAGGACACGGCCGACATGACGATCGCGCTCATCCTCGCGGTCGCGCGGCGCGTCGTCGAAGGGGCGAGAGCCATACCGTCCGGACATTGGACCGGCTGGTCGCCAACCTGGATGCTCGGGCGGCGAATCACCGGCAAGCGGCTCGGCATCGTCGGCATGGGCCGCATCGGCCAGGCCGTCGCCCATCGCGCGCGCGCCTTCGGCCTGCAGATCCATTACCACAATCGCCGCCATGTCGCGGCCTCCGTCGAGGAAGAGCCTGGAGGCGACCTACTGGGAATTGCTCGACCAGATGCTGGCGCGAATGGACATAGTCACGGTCAATTGCCCGCATACGCCGGCGACCTATCATTTGCTCTCGGCGCGCCGGCTGCAATATCTGCGCCCGCACGCGATCCTCATCAACACGGCGCGCGGCGAAATCATCGACGAGAACGCGCTGACGCGGATGCTCGAGGCGGGCGAACTCGCCGGCGCCGGGCTCGACGTGTTCGAGCATGAGCCGGCGGTGTCGCCGAAACTCATCAAGCTCGCCAACGCCGGGAAAGTCACGCTCCTGCCGCATATGGGATCGGCCACGACGGAAGGCCGCATCGACATGGGCGAGAAGGTCATCATCAACGTAAAGACCTTCATGGACGGCCATCGCCCGCCGGACCGCGTTCTGCCCGCCATGCTTTAGAGCATGTTCCGAAAAAGTTGATCGACTTTTTCGATCAGAACATGCTCCAACTTATTGATCTTGAGCGAGTTCTTATCGATTGGATGAGTCCGTCCAATCGGAACGCGCTCTAGCCTCTAAAGACGCGCGCGCCGCGGCTTCGCCGCATCAAGGCCGCATTGCGAGAAAATAATTAACCTGATCGGTTCAAGTTCGCGCGGCGTCGCAGCGCGGCCGGCTGCGGAACAGGAGCGCCGCCGGTTCCGCTTGACGCAAGGGCGAACGCATTGAGTAGTAGCTTGTCGCCACCAACGAGGGCTGCATCTTCCCGCGGAGGGCAAATGTCGAAGACTATCGGAAAGACAATCAGGACCGGCCTGGCGCTCGGCTTGGCCGCGGCCATGCTCGCCTCGGCCGCGGCTCCAGCCGGGGCCCAGGACGGCGGCGCGGTCGCCGCCGGAATCATCGGCGGCATGGCGCTCGGGGCGATCGCCGGAAGCGCCCTCGCCGCGCCGCCGCCGCCCCCGCCGCCTCCGGTCTATTACGCGCCGGTCTACGCTCCGCCGCCGCCGCGCTGCTGGTATGAGCCGCAGCAGGTGTGGAACGGCTACGGCTATGTCATCACGCGCGTGCGGGTCTGCAACTGAAGCCGCGCTGAATTTGGCCTCGCCGAGGCCGACCAAGCCGCCGACAATCGAAACCGGCGCGCGTCATTGCGCGGCCGGTTCGTTGGGCGTTGTCCGTCGCGAAATGATCGCGATCACGGCGCGCAAATCCCGATCAGCTCCTTTGGCCGCGCGCGACATGCGGCGCCTCAGGCGGCGTCCGAATTTTCCTCGGGCGCGCGCCCCGACAGCAGGATCGGGATCCAGCGGGCCGACGGATATTGCTCGCAGACGGTGAGAATCGCGATCAGGATGGGAACGCCGATGAACGTGCCCGGCAAGCCCCAGATGAAGCCCCAGAAGAACACCGCGAACATCACGACGAAGGGCGAAATGGCGAGCGTCTTGGCGGTGAACACGGGCTCGACATAGCTGCCGATGACGAATTGCACGACGGAGAGCACGACAAGGACAAGCGCGGGCAGCTCCCACGATCCGGTTTGCGCGAAGGCGAAAAGCGTCGGAAGCACCGTCGAGATGAGGGTCCCGATCAAGGGGATGTAGTTCAGCGCGAAAGCGAGGACGCCCCAGGCGGCGGCGAGCTCGAGGCCAACGGCGAGCGAAAACGCCCAAACCACGACGCCGGTCAGAACGCTCGCCAAGCTGCGCACCAGCATATATTGACGGAATTTCCTGCCGATCGTGCCGCCGGCGGCGATCAGCCGGTCGCCATGGGTTTCATGCGCCGCCGTCAGCCACGCGGCCTTGGGCTTCTCCTCCAGCGATCGGAGATTCGCCTTGAATTCGTCGGTTTCGAGAAGCCCCATCGCCAGAAAAAGAAAAACCAGCAGGGAGAAGGCGACGAGGCTGTTCAGCCTGTTGGCGATTTCCGCGAAAACGCCGAAGAGGGACGAGGCGTTGAAATGCTCGGCGACGGTCGAGGCGATGAAAATATCATGCCGCTCCAGCCATTGCGTTGCTTCGGCGTAATGGCTTTGCAGACGATCGAAATTCTGCGACGCCCATTGGGCGATCTGGCCGCCGCCCCAGGCGACCAGGGAGGCCAGGGCGACGACGACGCCCAGGGTCGCGAAAACCGTGACAAGCAGCGCGAGGCCGCGCGGCAGCCGCGTCTCGAGCGCCTTCTGCAGGGGCCAGACGATGATAATGGCGAAAAGCGCGAAGGCGATAGGTTCGAAAACCGTATTGGCGAAATATAATGTCTCGATGACAAGAAAGCCGATGATCAGCGCGGCGGCGATGCGAACGACAGTGCTGTTCATGACTTTTCCTTGAGTTTGCCTTGGTTTCAAGGTCAGGCGAGAAAGTCCTGGCGCGAGCCCCGCGGCAAAGATCGCGCATGATTCGAAAATCGCGCAGGAGTAGATGCGTCCGATCGTCCCTGCCGGGCGGGGTCACAATGCCCGAGCTTCGGCCGCCTGTCTATCCGGCCGAGCGGGTCCGTCGAACCATGCGAATGGACCGGCTTGGTCCGGGTCGGCTCGATCCCGCGCTTTGGCGGGCGCGGGGCCGCGGGCGAGCGACAAATCATCAAATTCGGTCGCCGCCAAGCTGGATAAGATCGAAGTTCAGGCGGCTGATGATTAATGAAATTGCTCTATCATTTCGTAATATACTTCATAAAATTGAGCCTTTGGCCTTCGAACTTTCGCCCAGCGTAATGTCGAACAGTTCAAATGGATAATATATATTAACATCAATCATAATGATGACACAATTAAAACCTAGCATCTCTTTAGATAGTTTACAATTGATTCAGAGTTTTACGCAAACTTAGCCGAGTTCCGCCAATATAGGAGGCTTTATGCGTAGCGATGCGGGGAATGGCGGAGAATTCAGGAGTCCGAAAGGCCATGCGTTTGATCCACCAAGCCATAGGCTCGGCCTCTTTCGCCTTTTTGGACAGTCGCCGCCAGATCGGACGACGTCGGATAGCCATGGGGAATAATTGGGCGTTGCAGGGCTCGGCGGCGCTAAAGGACGCGCTGCGGATCGTCTTCGGCTTTGGCCACAAGGAGGCGAAGGGCGAGCGCTGGACCGACAAGACGCCGGCGGCGCGCGACGCGGCACCTTCGCCGAAAGTCAGGGAGCCTCAGATATTCCGGCGATACGAGCAAGGCCATACGGTCTATACGATCTATGATGACGGATCGATCGGAATGGCGACGCCTTACGGCGCGCAGAGATTTCCGACAATGAATGAAATGAAGGCCTTTGTGACGGCTCAGCAATCTCTCGCCGACTTCGAGGCGAATTTCAATTCGACATATAAAGTCGTTAGCGTCTCTTCTTCGCAGCGGCTCGTCAAAAATTAGGCCGGCTTCGCTCGGAATGCGGAGCCGAACGCGCGCCGAATGGAACCTTGCGCTAGAGCATGTTCCGAAAAAGTTGACTGACTTTTTCGACGTTTAGACATCGGATATATCCGATGTCTCATAAGAACATGCTCCAACTCTTTGAATTTGAGAGATTTCTTATCGACCGAATGATTCCATTCGGTCGGAAAGCGCTCTAAAGCTCAAGCATCCTTGAAGGTGAAGGGCGAGACGCTGCGCATGGTTTCATCGACGGTCAAGGGACGCAGGGCTGGCGGGGCCGCCCGCTGCGGGCAGGCCGGCCGGTCGCAGAGCCGGCAATTGACGCCGATCGGCGTCGCCTCCAGGGCGTTCAGGTCGAGGCCTTTGCCATAGACGAGGCGGCGCGCATATTTGATCTCGCAGCCGAGCCCGATCGCGAAGCGCGGCTCGATCGCACCCCAAGGCGCGATGGCGCGGCGCACGGTCCTTGCGATCGAGAACCATTGCGATCCGTCGGTGAGCTCGACCGCCTGCGTCAAAATTCGGCCGGGATCGGCGAAGGCGGCGTGAATGTTCCACAATGGGCAGGTCCCGCCGGAATTGGCGAAGGGAAACCGGCCGGAGGAAAACCGTTTCGAAACGTTTCCCGCAATATCGACGCGCACAAGGAAGAAAGGCACGCCGCGCGCGCTCGGACGCGCGAGAGTTGTCAGCCGATGCGCCACCTGCTCGAAGCTCGCGCCGAAACGGGCGGCCAGGAGCTCGCCGTCATAGCCGAGCAATTCGGCGGCCTCATGGAAACGGCCATAGGGCATCATCACCGCGCCGGCGAAATAATTGGCGAGGGTGACGCGAAGCAGCTTGCGGCTCATGTCGTCGCTCGGCGCGAGCCGCGCCGCCGCCTCGTTCAACAGATCGCCGAATTCGCTCAAGGCGAGCTGATAGGCCGTCTGGAAAGTGCGGCCGGGCTGATCCATCACCTCGGAGATCATCAATTGCCGGCGGTGATGATCATACCAGCGCAGCCGGTCGCCCATCACGTCGAGCGGCAGCGCGCGGGCATGG
>CAWESJ010000139.1:0-10274 GCA_963811015.1 uncultured Alphaproteobacteria bacterium
ACGGCGGTCTTGATGCTGGCGACCGCCGCCTTCGGAGCCTCATTCGTCGGAATGCAGGCCTTCGAATGGACCAAACTGATCGGCGAAGGCGTCCGTCCGTGGGGCAATCCCTGGGGCGCGCCCCAGTTCGGCTCGAGCTTCTTCCTGATCACGGGTTTCCATGGGACCCATGTGACGATCGGCGTCATTTTCCTGCTCATCATCGCGCGGAAGGTTTGGCGGGGCGATTTCGATCGCGAAAGGCGCGGCTTTTTCACCAGCAGGAAAGGGAACTATGAGAATGTCGAAACGATGGGCCTTTACTGGCACTTCGTGGACCTTGTGTGGGTGTTCATCTTCGCATTATTTTATCTGTGGTAAGGAGAATGCAACATGGCGCAGGCAGAGGCTCACACGCCGGGGCGTCAGCCCTCGATCAAGCTCTATCTCCTGGTATGGGGCTGGTTGTTCATCCTCAGCACCTGCTCTTACCTCGTCGACTATCTCGGCTTCGAGGGCTATGTCAGATGGTTCCTGATCCTTCTGTTCATGATTGTGAAGGCGGGATTGATTGTCGCCGTCTTCATGCATATGGCCTGGGAGCGACTGGCCCTGAAATACGCCATTCTGGTCCCGCCGGGGGCCGTGTTGGCTTTCGCCGCGATCATGGCGCTAAAATCAAATTACACGCATGTTACGCGGATCATGTTTTTTACGGCGGGATCCTGAGCTTGCCTTTTCGAGCCGAGCTCGAGTCCGCCTCGCCATGATCGACCTCGATCCAGTCTCCGACATCGCAAATAAGCCGCAAGACGCGCCTCGGAATCTCGTCTGTTTCAGGGTCGGTGTCTTTTCGGACCATGACGTCGCCTTAAATCGCGAGCCTCTTTCAAGAAGCGCGTCCTATCCCGACCGGTCATCGCCATGCGGGGAAAGATCCGCGACATGCGAGCCGAGGACGCTGTGATCTCCATGAATATACAAGCTAATCTTGCAATTGGCATGGATCTTCACTTGGGCTCGCGGACAATTCCGACAATTATCCGAGGATCGCTGCGCCGCCTCATGCAGAGAGGCATGGCGGAGCCGGAAATATGGGATAAACAGGCGCGCAGGACAGCTGGCGCCGGCTTTGACGATGAACGCCGCAGCCGGGCCATTTCATCCGGGAAACCGCAGTGACCAAAGAGCCCATGGAATCGTTCAATTATCGTCAGTTCAACGCGACTTTCGTCGAATTGGCGCTTCACCTCGGATTTGTCGGCCTGCTGGTCGCTTGGACCTTCGTTCTTGTTCATCCCTTCATCCCGATCATCGTCTGGAGCGTCGTGCTGACGGTCGCGCTCTATCCGGTTTTCGATTGGATGGCTTCCATTCTCGGCGGCCGCCCTGGACTCGCGGCGGCTTTGATTACAATCCTTGGGCTCCTGATCGTCATCGGACCGGTGACCTGGCTGGGGCTCGGCCTGGTCGATGGCATGAAGACGCTCATCGAGCGGCTCGACTCCGGGCAATTGTCAATTCCTCCCCCCTCGGAGTCGGTCAAGCATTGGCCGCTTATCGGACTGCAGTTCTATGATTTCTGGACGCTCGCATCGACCAATATTCGAAGCGCGCTGGACTATGTGCTGCCGCAATTGAAGCCCGTCGGGGACATTCTGCTCAGCGCGGCCGGCAACGCCGGCACTTGGACCCTACAATTCCTCGTCTCTGTTGTTATCGCGGGATTTCTTGTTTTCGCCGGGAGGACGCCTCGTCAAGGCGACGACGACGCTCGCGCTGAAGATCGAACTCGACGCATGGCGAGAGATTCGTGAAGCTCTCCGGCGCGACCATACGCGCTGTGTCGCGCGGGGTGATCGGCATTTCGATATTGCAGGCGGTGGTCGGCGGAATTGGCATGTCATTGGCCGGGGTTCCAGGCGCCAGCTTCCTGACGCTCGGCGTCCTGGTGCTCGGAATAATTCAAATCGGCCCGCTGCTCATCGTCGCGCCCCTCGTCGTATGGGCCTGGTCCACCATGACGACAATACCGGCGCTGGCCTTCACGGCCTGCATGGCGACGCTCATCGTCATAGACAGTTTCTTGAAGCCCATTGTCCTGGCGCGCGGGCTGACGACGCCTATGCTTGTCACGTTCGTCGGCGTCATCGGAGGCGTTCTCGCCCATGGGATCGGCGGCCTGTTCATCGGCCCGGTCGTGCTCGCGGTGGCCTGGGACATATTGAACGCCTGGATACGCGACGGCAAAGCGCCGGCAGGATGATCGTGGATCCAAAGCCGGCGATGATTCCCGCCGCCATGCCGCTGACGATCGCCTCATGCCGTTTGCGGCGGCGGCCGGACGCTCGCCGGACGCCGGACGAAAGTCATATCTTGCGCCAGACCGACGCATCTTGACCTTTTGCGCTGGGCTCCGCGCGCCCTCGCCGCAAGGCGCAGGAGTTCCAAGGCCGTGATCGCGCCCTATTTGAGATCGCAATCGCCAATTACGAAATTGCAAAGATCCCAGTCCGATCGCCTCGGACCGCCTCAATCGCAGGCGGCCTTTGAGGGACTCGGCAAAGCCCGACGACAGAAGGCGCTTAGAGCATGTTCCGAAAAAACTGACCGACTTTTTCGACATTAAGACATCGGATATATCCGATGTCTCATGAGAACATGCTCCAACTTATTGATCTGGAGCGAGTTCTTATCGATTGGATGAGTTCATCCAATCGGAACGCGCTCTAGGCTGGAATTCCACAGACGATTAATGAGTACCCATATGCTATTGGTGAAAACCCATGCCGCAAGCGGCGACGCGTCCGCAAAAAAGGGAGGGCGTCATGCAACCTGATGAATTTCTGAGCCTATCCGGACTAGCGGTCGCCGCGGCCGCATCGTCTCCGGCTTTCGCCGAGACGAGCGAGGAGCCGATGCATCCGGCGAAGTTCAAAGCTCTCGAGGACTTCGCCGGTCATTGTGTCGAGACCGGCGGGGATTGCCTCAGACATTGTTTCGGCATGCTGTCCATGGGGGACGTTAGCATGGCCGGTTGCGCCGAGGCCGTTTACCAATTGATCGCGGCTTGCGTCGCGCTTCAGAGCCTTGCCGCAGTCAATTCCGCCCACACCGGACATTTCGGGAAGGCGGTGGAGAAGCTCTGCGAAGATTGTCAAAAAGAATGCGAGAAATTCCCCGAAATCGCCGAATGCAAGGCCTGCGGCGCCGCATGCAAAGATTGCGCGGAACAATGCCGCAAGGCGTGGATCTATGTTTTACGGACCCCTTGACCGCAATGCGGGGATAAAACAATTCTTGCGGGACGACTCGTCAGATTGCGCCTGATGAAACGGACAAAGCCCAACTGGAGGCGAAAGCGACTTTAGACTGTTTCAACGGCAGCGCTCATGTTGTGTTGGCCGGCGTCTTGAATGGACCCCATGTAGACCGTGGGAGAGCCGAGGCTGACCCGCGCCGCTCTAAAGACTTGCAAAGTCACGAACTCCGGCCTTGCCGTCGGCTGAGCTAGGCGTACTCTTCGCGAAGAGGGGCCGGCTTGCTTGGCGCGCCGAGGGATTGTCGGGCATGATTTCCTTTTCCTGTCGAACGAAATGCGCCATCGCCGGCTTGGCGGCCCTGCTTGCGATGGGCATGGCCGACCCGGCGGGCGCCGCGCGCCGTCAAGCCGCCCAGGGGGTCGAGACCGCGGCCTCGCGTCCCGCGGGCGAGCCAATCATGGCGATCGTCTCGCTCGGCAGTCAGCGGATCACGATCTATGACGCGAATGGCTGGATCTTGCGGGCGCCGGTCTCCAGCGGCCAGCCCGGATATGAGACGCCCGCGGGCGTCTACAGCATCCTGCAAAAGGAGGCGGAGCACTATTCCAACCTCTATGACGACGCTTCGATGCCTTACATGCAGCGGATCACCTGGTCGGGCATCGCGCTCCATGCGGGGAAGCTGCCGGGACGCCCCGCCTCCCACGGCTGCGTCCGCATGCCCTATGATTTCGCGCAGCGTCTCTTCGACATGACGAAAATCGGCATGCGGGTGATCGTGGCGCGAGACGATGTCCGGCCGGCCGAAATCAGCGAGCTTGCTCTTTTCAAGCCGAGGCCGATTGGCGCCGATCAAGCGCCCGGAGCGGCGCAGCCTGAAACGGAAGCCCGGCCGGCGCCCGTTTGACGTTGAAGGCGATCGCCGCCGCTAAGGCGGCGGAGGCGGCTGCGGCGGCGAGGAAGGCGAATACGGCCAGGCTTGCGGCGGCGAGACTAACGATGGAGGCCGAGCGGCTTTTGCCCATGGCGGAGGGCGCGCAATATCGCGCCAAAGCGCAGCTCGCGGCGGCGGAGGGCGCGCTCGCGGCGGCGAATTCGCCCCTGGCGGCCCAACACGCCGAGGAGGCGAAGGCCGGCGCGCAAGCAAGGCTCGCCGCCGCGGAGCAGCAGCTGCGCGCCGCCAAAGAGGAAGCGCCGTTGAAGGCGGAGGCGGCCGTCGCCGCGCGCGACGAGGCCAAAGCGGCTGAGATCGAGAAACGCGCCGCCTTGGAGGCTTCGCGGGAAGCCGAGCGCTTGATGTCGCCGGTGTCAATCTTCATCAGCCGGAAGACGCAACGCCTCTATGTCCGCCAGGCGAATCAGGACCTCCTGGAAAGCCCGATCGCGATCCGCGACGCGGCGGATCCCATCGGCACGCATATCTATACCGCGCTCGATTATGCCAAAGGAGACGCCGAATTGCGCTGGAGCGTCGTGTCCGCGAACCCGGGCCATGGCCGGCGTCAGCAAGACCGAGACAGCCGCAATGCGGCGTCCATGTCGGCCGACGCCGGGCCGGCCGAAGCGGCGCTCGACCGCATCGACATTCCCGCGGATGTCGTCGAACGCATCTCCGAACTCATCTCGCCCGGATCTTCTTTGATTATTTCCGATGAAGGCATGAGCGCCGAGACCGGCAAAGACACGGACTTCGTGATCCTCATGAGCGGCGAGCCGCAAGGGGGCGTCAAGATGCGTCGCCATGACCCCCAGGCTCGCAACCGCGACGATCACGAGGACGAGCGCGCCTACGCGCGCCGGCCGCCCTATGCGCCCTCATATAATAGCGGCGGCGCGTTCGACCGGTGGTAGGCCGTCTCCCCAATTCATCGGGGTCCGGCGATCCCCAGCGCATTTTCCATCCGCTTGTCGGGAACGAACCAGATGATGGCGACGACCACATAGCCGGCGAGGCCAAGATAGGGGTGAACGAAGGCCAATGACAGGGATATGATGTAAATCAACACAGACAATCTGCCCTTGACATCCTTGCCTACCGCTTTCGCCAGCGCGAACTCGCCGCCGTTGACGGCGAGCAACGCGCGCACCAAAAGCGCATAAGCGGCCGCCGCCAACAGCAACACAATTCCATATGTGAACACAGGCCACATGGCGAAATGATTGGCCCCCATCCAAGCGTTGGCGAAGGGAAACAGGGAAAGCCAAAAGAGCAGATGGAGATTGGCCCACAAAACCGCGCCGTTGACGTTTTTGACGACCTGAAACAAATGATGATGATTGTTCCAGTAGATCCCCAGATAGACGAAGCTCAACACATAGGCGACGAATACCGGAGCCAAATCGACGAGCGCGGACACATCAGCGCCATGCGGCGCCTTCAGCTCCAGCACCATGATCGTGATGATGATGGCGAGAACGCCGTCGCTGAAGGCCTCGATCCGTCCCTTGTGCATGTCTCGACCGTCCCCGCGCCCGCCAAACTGTTTATTTCACGGCCGCGCCGGCGGCGCCATGAAGTCCGGACCGATCGGATCGGGGATCGACTTCGCGCAGGATCCGATCGATCTCGGCCTTAGCGGAGGCGTCGAGCGACCAGCCGGAGACCGCGTCGATCGGCTGCAGCTGATCGGGGCGGCGCGCGCCCCACAGCGCCGTCGTCACGCCCTGGTCGCAGCATCCAGCGCGACCGCCAGATGTATGACGCGTTTGCCGAAACGCTCCCGCGCCAGCTGCGTCGAGCCGCTCCACGGCGGCGAGATATTGGCCGAAGCGGGGCGGCTGAATTTCGGGATCGACGCGGCGCAGGTCGTCTCCGCTGAAAACCGTGTCCGGCCGCATCCGCCCGGAGAGCAGGCCGCGGCAAAGCGCGCCATAGCCGAAAGTTGCGATATTGTTCTTGCGGCAATAGGGAAGTATGTCCGCCTCGATCTCGCGCTCGAATAAATTATAGGGCGGCTGAAGCACATGGATAGGCGCAACCTTGCGGAACCGCTCCATCTGCTCGACTGTGAAATTGCTTACGCCGATGGCGCCGATCTTACCCTGCTTCGAGAGCGCGTTCATCGCCTCGGCGGTTTCTTCGATCGGGGTCTTCGGGTCCGGCCAATGAACCTGATAGATGTCGATATGATCGGTTTGCAGCCGGCGCAGGGACTCCTCGATCTCGCGCATGATGCGACGCCGGCTCGCGTTGCGGAACACTTCGCCGTCGCGCCATTCGAGCCCGACCTTCGTCGCGATCGCAGGCCGCGAGCGCAGGCCGCCTTCCGCGATCGCCTTGCCGACAATCTCCTCCGAGCGGCCAAAGCCATAGACCGGCGCGGTGTCGATGAGATTGACGCCATGCTCCAACGCGGCGCGGATCGTTGAAATCGATTGCGGCTTCGTCGGTTCCGCCCCACATCCAGCCGCCGATGGCCCAGGTTCCGATCGCGATGCGGGAGACCTTCAGCGACGAACCTGGAATATCCGCATGCTCAATGGAATTTGCGTAAATCAGGCTCTCCATGATCCAACTCCTCGATTCGAGCCGGCGCCCTTCCAGCTTCGGTCGCCGAGCGGACCCGGCTTCCGGCCCTCAGCTATGGGCGACGTCCTCGGCGGATTCTTTCGCCTCAACGCGCATGCCGTTCGCCACGTTCACCGGGGGGCTGAGAATCACCCGGTCGCCGGGCTTCAACCCGACCCGCACCTCGACGTCGGCGCCATTGTCGGCTTCGAGCTCAAGCTTTCGCAGCTCGACTTTGCCGTCAGATACAACAGCGGCGCTCAAGCCGTCCTTGTTGAAGATCACCGCCTGGGAAGGAATGATTATCGCCGGTTGCCGGCGCTTGGCCTCAAGGTGGACCATGCAATAGAGGCCGGCCGTCAACGCGCCGTCCTTGTTGTCGACGTCGACCTCGGTCAGCAGCGTTCGGCTGCCGGCCGCGAGCGCCCGCGCATTTCGCGCGACCTTGCCGTCGAACACTCGGTTCGGCATTTCAGGCACGGTGACGGTCGCGTGATCGCCATCCTTGACGTCGAGATAGACCGATTGCGGCACAAAGGCCTGAACCCGCAGGACGTCGGTTCGCGCGATCGAGAACAATGGGGTGCCGCTATTCGCGTCGGCGGCGACGAGGCTGCCGACGTCCACAAGCCGACTGGTGATCTCGCCATCGAAAGGCGCCGTGATCTGCTCGAAGGCGGTCAATTGCGCGAGCCGGTTCACCGCGGCCTGCTGCGCGACGACATTCGCCCGCGCGACCGCGAGCGCCGCCGTGCGCGAGGCGAAGGTCAAGCGGTCCTGATCGCCCTGCTGCGCGCTGGACCATCCCTGGGCGAGAAGGCGAGAGGTTCTCTGGTCGGTCACGCGGCCGAGATCGGCGTCGGCCTGCGCCTGTTGGACCGCCGCCTCGAACTGGACCAGCTGCGCCCTCGCCTGGGCAAGCTGTTGATCGAGTTCCGGCGCGGCGATCACCGCGAGCACGGCGCCTTTGCGCACCTTGCTGCCGATGTCGACATTCCGAACCGCGAGATAGCCGGTGGCGCGGGCGAAGATCGTCGCGCTGTCGAACGGCGCCATATTGCCCGGCAGCTCGATGCTGCGGGGCCTCGCGTCCGTGCGAACGATCATGGTGCGGACGCTCGGCGTCGCGGATTTGCGCGCTTCCAGAACGGCGAGCGCGTCGGCTCTCTGCCGCGCGTGGCCCCAGGCCCCGAAGCCGACCAAAATCGTCAAGACGGCGACCGCGCCGAGACCGAGCGCGCCGGCTGTCCGGCGTCGGCGAAGATCCGACTTGGAACGCGCCTCCTCGTGAAACGCACGTTCCGTTGGCGCAAAATTCATGACGACAATCCTTCGTGGGCAGTTCGCGGCGGCGTCTCGGCGGCCCGCTTTTTTTCAAAGCGGCCGATCACCGAATAGAGATAAGGAACAAACAAAAGCGTCGTGAGCGTGCCGATGGCGACTCCGCCGATGACGGCGCGCGCCAGCACGGCGTTTTGCTCTTCGCCCGGGCCGCCGATAGCCATTGGCGTCATGCCGACGATCATCGCCGCAGCGGTCATAAGCACGGGCCGAAGCCGGGTTGTCCCGGCCGACAGCGCAGCCGCCAAGGCGCTGAGCCCAGCCTGCCTCTGCTCCCGCGCGAAAGTGACGAGCAAAATAGAGTTCGCCGAGGCGACGCCGACGGCCATGATCGAGCCCATCAGCGACGGCACGCTCAATGTCGTGCCGGTGACGAACAGCATCAGCAAGATGCCGGCCGCAGCCCCCGGCAGGGCCAGGATGACTGCGAGCGGATCGATGAAGCTCTGATAATTGACGACCATCAGCATATAGACGAAGACTGCGGCGAACAGCAGCCCGAGCCTCAGGTCCATGAAGGCCGATCGCATGCTTTCAATCTGGCCGCGAACGACGATCCGATTGCCCGGCTTGAGCAGAGTTTGGGCGTCGTCGACGATCTTCTGGATCCCCGCCGCCGCGCCGCCGAGGTCGCTGTCCTGGACGCTGCCATAGACGTCATACACAGCCTGAATGTTGGACTGGTTGTAGACCGACTGAATTGCGACGCGCTTGGCGGTGGCTATGCTGCCGAGCATTGTCGGAATCGGCGTTCCGTTGACGTCAAGGCTGGTGGCGAGCGGCGTATTATCGAGCTGATTCATGTTGGAGATCCGATATTCCGGCGTTTGCACGGCGAAATAATAGGGAATCCCGTTCTTTGGGTCGGTCCAGAAATTGGGCGAAACCTGCTCCGACGAGCTCAAGCTGATGTTGAGATTATTGGCGGCCGCCTGCATATTCAGCCCAAGCTGCTCCGCGCGCGTACGGTCTACCGTATAGAACATCGCCGGCGCGTCGAGCTCCTGCTGCAGGTGGACGTCGACGAGGCCAGGAATGTCGGCGATTTTCTTCTGCAGCTGCGCGGCGACCGCTTTGTTGTTTTCACGATCGCGCCCTTGGATCTGGACATCGATCTGCGTCGGCACGCCGAAATTGAGCACTTGCGTGACGAGGTCCGCAGGCTGGAAATAAAACAACACGTCCGGAAAGGCGAGCGGCAATTCAGCGCGCAGCTTCTTTATGACGTCGGCGGTCGGCGTATGGCCCTCGGCGAGCTCGATCTGGATGACTCCGTCATTGACCCCTATCGCGCTGCCGTCGGTGAAGGCGAAATTATAGGTGCGCGCCGGCAGGCCGATATTATCGAGGACGAGCTTCAGGTCCTTGGCCGGGATCGCGGCGCGTATATTATCCTCGATCGCCTGGAATATTTGCTCCGTGCGTTCGATGCGGGTCCGCGCCGGCGCCCGCACATGCAATTGGATCAGTCCCGCATCCACGGTCGGAAAGAAGTCCGAACCGACGAAGAAAGACAAAAGGCCCGCGGCCGCGACCACGCTCACGGCCACGGCCGGAGTGAGAAACCGGCGCCGGAGAATGCCTGCGAGCACCCAGCCGTAGAAATCGCGAAAGCGATCGAACCGCGTGTTGAACGCGGCATGAAAACGCGGAAGCCAGCCGGTCGCTTGGCCGTGCTGCTCGTGCTCCTTGCGAAGCAACAGTCCGATCATGATCGGGGTCAGGGTTCGCGAAATGGCGTAGGAGGCGAGCATGGCGAAAACGACCGCCATCGCCAGCGGCGTGAAGAGATAGCGCGCCGCGCCTTGCAGGAAAAAGACAGAGATGAACACGCAGCAGATCGCGAGCGTCGAAATCAGCGTCGGCACGGCGATTCCCGGCGGCGCCCTCGAGCACAGCCTCGTCGAAGGGCCTGTCTTCTCCAAGAGCCGGTGCGTGTTCTCGATCGTGACCGTGCTGTCGTCGACCAGGATGCCGACCGCGAGCGCGAGGCCGCCGAGCGTCATCGTGTTGATCGTTTGCCCGAGCGCGGCGAGCACGGCGATCGAGGTCAGGATTGAAAGCGGGATCGCCACCATCACGACAAGGGTGGAGCGCCACGAACCAAGAAATATGAGGATCATCAACGCGGTCAGGCCCGCCGCGATCGCGCCTTCGTGCAGAACTCCGCTGATCGCATTTTG
>CAWESJ010000140.1:0-25380 GCA_963811015.1 uncultured Alphaproteobacteria bacterium
TAACCGTGGACGAAACGAATCAACCGCGAACCGCCTACGTAGCTCGTCAACGCGCCATCGGAGCAGGCATAATCGTCAATCCCAACGGCTACATCATGACCAATGCCCACGTCGTCAAGGCGACCCCCGATCCTGTCGCGCTCACGTCTCCCATGAATCCGCAGGACCCCATCGCCCCAGTCGGCAAGCAGCGCATCCTCGACGCCCGCCTGATCGGTATCCACAAAGAGAGCGATCTGGCCCTCTTGAAGATCGACGAAAAAAATCTACCCACTCTCTCGCTCGGCAATCGGGGCCGGTTCACCAGGGTGAATTAGTTTTTGCGATGGGCAGTCCCGAAGGTCTGCATAATTCCGTCACGATGGGCGTAGTCAGCTCCGTCGGACGCCAGGCCGACCCGACTCGCCCCTTCGTCTACATCCAAACCGACGCTCCCATCAATCCCGGTAACAGCGGTGGACCGCTTGTCGATATTGATGGCTCGGTCGTCGGCATCAACACATTCATCCTCTCGCAGGGTGGAGGCAGCGAAGGTCTTGGCTTCACCTGCACCCGTCGTACCTGCTTTTTTTTTTTTTTTTTTTTTTTTTTTTTTTTTTTTTTTTTTTTTTTTTTTTTTTTTTTTTTTTTTTTTTTTTTTTTTTTTTTTTTTTTTTTTTTTTTTTTTTTTTTTTTTTTTTTTTTTTTTTTTTTTTTTTTTTTTTTTTTTTTTTTTTTTTTTTTTTTTTTTTTTTTTTTTTTTTTTTTTTTTTTTTTTTTTTTTTTTTTTTTTTTTTTTTTTTTTTTTTTTTTTTTTTTTTTTTTTTTTTTTTTTTTTTTTTTTTTTTTTTTTTTTTTTTTTTTTTTTTTTTTTTTTTTTTTTTTTTTTTTTTTTTTTTTTTTTTTTTTTTTTTTTTTTTTTTTTTTTTTTTTTTTTTTTTTTTTTTTTTTTTTTTTTTTTTTTTTTTTTTTTTTTTTTTTTTTTTTTTTTTTTTTTTTTTTTTTTTTTTTTTTTTTTTTTTTTTTTTTTTTTTTTTTTTTTTTTTTTTTTTTTTTTTTTTTTTTTTTGGGGGGGGGGGGGGGGGGGGGGGAAATTTTAATGGTTTTTTTTTTTTTTTCGAGCGTGTTGCTCGGAGCGGGAAGTCGTCTCGGGGTTAAACCGGTAATTTATTTTGGTAGTTCTAATCTTCAGAAGTTGGGCACACCTTTCAGAATTGTTCTTCGGTTAACGAGCAGGCTAGATGTGCCATTGGGCGTCGCCCGTTGGAATTGAAATCTAATTACACAGTTGTCACAGCCTAAGTCTCAAAAGTTTATTGTCGGCAACTTTTAGCTTTCGAACAGATCATGGGTCTAGCGATATTGGCTCTTTGCTTCGGCTCAGTTATTGCTCACCGTGCCCTCATCGACTCCCCGTGTTAATGAGCTGCCAGGCCAGGCCGCTGTGGTACCAGGGATTATTGGGGCTCAAGCGCACCGCTTCCCGGTATTCGGGCAGGGCGCCATCGTAGTCGCGCATTCCGAAAGCGCCCACCCCACCTGCGCGTGGAAATCGCCGTTGTCGCGGCACGGCACGAAGCGTGATGTTGTGCCTGTCGGGCGCGGCGTCTTGCTGGATGTACCAGAGCTCCCCGTATGCTGCGGGACATGACTCTCGACTTGTGCGTTACGACGATCCCTACAATCCAGTTCCGATGGATTTGCCAGCTCCACCTGTGTGGCCGTTACGGCCGGAAGTGATTGTTCGCCCACCTACGGCAATGGCTGTTCCTGCTATGCAGCGACCCAGACAACGTGCCAGACCTATGCCGATGTTGGGCACACGACGACGACCTCTTCGTGGACGACGTCCCAGACCAGCGGGAGATGAGGCAGCTGAACTTCCAACGGCGATGGCACGGCCATGCGCGGCAGTTGCGAATGAGGACAGGGCGCCGACACTGCCTATGACGCCGCCTGATTGCGAGGAATTGCTCAGTGACGCTCCTGAGCGAGTTCTTCTGGAACAGAATCAAGAGCGCCGTCGCGATGAGAGACGCGGGCGGAAGCTTCAGGATGGTCTACGCATGGACGCTGGACACCCCGCTCGACATCAGTTCCTTTCTCAAGCTCAACACCGATGGCATGATCACGGACAGCCCGGGCGCGGTAAAAGAGATAGTGGAATCCGCGCCATTCGCGGGTCAGTATCAACTTGCGCCTGCCGGATACAATCCTTTTGCTTGAGCCGGCCGGCTTAGATAGTTTGGGATTCGAGGTCTGCCCCCGTTTTGGCGTAGAGCCAGCCCTTCTTTGGTTGGTGGGATTTGGTGGACCTGGTGAGATTCGAACTCACGACCTTTTCCATGCCATTTAAGAAATATCAATGACTTGCAGACATTTTGGCGCAAAACAAAAGACTTAACAAGAGGCCACGTGGACTCCGGTGGACGCCACTCGGCTGTTTTTTTGGCGTCTGCACTCCACGCGGACTCCAGGACTCCACGCGCAGGCTTGGCACGCGGGGTGCCTCCACGGGCGCGGTTGCAAGCTGCCCTATTTGTTGTCTGCCGAAGGAGACAACAATCGCTTTGCATATAAGGACGATGCCCATCTGGAGCGGTGACCGCCTTCGCGACTTCGAGCAGGCGAACTTGCGGTTTCGCAATACGGAGATGTTTATGTACTTGGTTCAGGCATCTTGTTGTTGATAGCGGCACGAAGGCCGGATGGACGCAAGACCGCGCTCATGATTTTGGATTAAATCACTCCAAAATCATGAGCGTGATCAATTCCAAGAGAGTAGAGCGGGATGCGGGCGGAAAACCGGGTTTCGCTTTTCCTCATCCCGCTCTAGAGACCGAAGCTTTTTCATGTTTCCGCGCAAGATGAAAGAGCCCTTGGCCGGCAATTTGGGCTGCCTCTCAAAAGTCCGCTCGGCCGCGGCTCCGCTCGGAAAGCCGAGAGTGCGTTTCCGCAGGCGACAGACACGCTTCGCCGCTGCGCGCAAACCCCGCCTTGATCACATGATCGCCCCAGGAAGAGCGCTTCGGAGGACGCCGAGCCCCCGCCGGCCAAGAGCCTACGCGCCGGAGAGACGGGCCTCGCGGTCCCGCGCCGGGCGGCCCGCCGGATCTATCGCATGGCCGAGGCGAAGCGCTTTGTTTTGAGCGATTCCTTTTCGATCAGATGAGTTTATCCAATCGGGAACGCTCTAGCTGCGCAAGGGGATTTCGATCGCGGCTGGGGTTGATTACGGGCCGAGCCCTCTCTTGGAGCCTCGGGACCCCGGCCGACCTTAGCAAGGTGGGACCCATGGACGGGCTCGCGTGGTCGCGTATCCTGCGTCGGAACAAACTTCGGGCGCTCAAGCCGCGCAAAGCACATATCCAAGCAAATGCGCCGCCGACGGCCTTTTCCCGGAAGGCCGACGCGGCGGCTCGCGTTCATCGCTTTTGACCGGCGCGTTCCCTCGCCAGTCTTATCTCTCTCGATGCGCCCCAAAGCGCGCGGTCCGATGCGAACGCGGCAAGCGTCAACGCACGGTCATGAATCGCGGCCGCGCTCCGCCTCTTTGTGGACCGCTTCGGAAAAACGCTCCACATTCGATGCGACCGCTTTACGCGCCGCTTCGGTCGTCTGCACGGCCGCATCCACCGATTTCTTCCAGGCGTCGTGATAGGTTTTGCTCAACTCCATCGGAACCGCGGTGATCAGCTCGGTGAACTTGCGGGTGTGCTGCGCCGCATGCTCGAAGGCCTCTTTCACGAAGCTGGCCTGAATCGCCAAGATCTCTTCGACGCCATGCGCTTGGCGCAGCTTTTCAACGGTTTCCGTCGCGTGGTCGAAGGAACTCCTTGGACATTTGCGCGATCTCGCCGGCGAGAGCCTGCAGCCTCTTGGACGTGGCGGCTACTCCGCTCACCGCCGCATCGATGCCGGACGCCGCGGGCGTCGACTGCGAATCCTGTTGGGCCATTTTTCCCTCCTCGGCGTTGGATATCCCCAAGCGCCGAAGCGGGGGACGCTTTTAGAACGGATAAGGAGCAATTGAGTTGCATGGAGGCGCCAAACTTTGCAGGTCCGCGGCTCGGACCGGCCTGGGTGTTGTCCAGATGATTCGCGCCCGTCGGGCCGCTCTGTCAGGCCGCGCGCGCAATTTCCCGTAGCGCGTCGCCGACGGCGGCGAGCGCCGCCCCAACAGCGCCGCCGTCTGGGCCGCCCGCTTGCGCCATGTCGCGCCGGCCGCCGCCGCCCTTGCCGCCAAGCTTGACGGCGGCCGCCCGAGCCAGCTGGACGGCGTCGAAGCGCGCGGTCAAATCCGCCGTGACGCCGACGACGACGCCGGCCTTGCCGTCGGCGCCGACGCCGACGATGGCGACGACCCCGGAGCCCAGTTTCTCCTTCGCCTCGTCGGCAAGCGATTTCAGATCCTTCATCTCGATCCCGGAGACAGCGCGGCCAAAGAATTTGATCCCTTCTATGTCCTCCAGGGGTTGCGCCGAGCCCTCGGCGCCCCCGCTCATCGCAAGCTTTCTCCGCGCGTCGCCGAGGTCGCGCTCGAGCTTGCGGCGCTCCTCGATAAGGCTCGCCACGCGCTTGACCGAATCTTCCTCCGGCGTCTTGAGAAGAGCTGCGACATCATGCAGCCGCCGCGCTTGCGCATTGAGATGGCGCCGCGCATGCGCCGCGGTCTTGGCTTCGATGCGGCGCACGCCGGCGGCGACGGGACTTTCGTCGACGATTACGACAAGCCCAATGTCGCCGGTGCGCCCGACATGCGTGCCGCCGCAAAGCTCAATGGAAAAAGTCGAGCCCGAAACCTCGCCGCCGCTTTCTTCGGGATGGGCGTAGCCCATCGAGACGACGCGGACCTCGTCGCCATATTTCTCGCCAAAAAGCGCGCGCGCGCCGGACCCGATCGCCTCCTCGACGCCCATGAGGCGGGTGAACACCGGAGCATTCTCCAATATCGCCTGATTGGCGATATCCTCGACGCGCGTCAGCTCTTCCTCGGTGATCGGCTTCGGATGCGCGAAATCGAACCGCAGCCGATCCGGCGCGACCAGCGAACCCTTTTGCGCGACATGTTCGCCGAGGACGCGACGAAGGGCCTCGTGAAGCAGATGCGTCGCCGAATGATTCGCGCGCACCGCGGTCCGACGTTCGTGATCGACGACGAGTTCAACGGCAAGACCTGGTTCTGCGGCCCCTTCCTCGACCAAGCCTTCGTGAACATAAAGGTCGCCAAGCTTCTTTTGCGTATTGGCGACGCGAAAACGCATGCCTTTGGCGAGGATAAACCCTGTGTCGCCGACTTGGCCGCCGGATTCCCCATAAAATGGAGTCTGATTGAGTATGACGGAGCCCGCGTCCCCGGCGCGGAGCAAGCCGACCTCAGCGCCGTCCTTGAGAAGCGCGGCGATCAACCCTTCGGCCCTCTCGGCCTCATAGCCAAGGAAGTCGGTTGCGCCGATCCTATCCTTGATTGAGAACCAATGAGCCTCGGTGGCGGACTCGCCGGAGCCGGCCCAGGCCTTGCGCGCGTCGGCGCGTTGGCGCTCCATCTCCTGGCTGTAGACCTCGGTGTTGACAGTGTTTGAAGTCGCGCGCAGCGCATCCTGCGTGAGATCGAGGGGAAAGCCATAGGTGTCATAGAGCTTGAACGCGATTTTTCCGTCGAGCTCGTCGCCCGGCTTCAGCGACGCTCTCGCCTCATCCAGGATCTCGAGACCTTTCCTGAGCGTAACCCGGAAGCGGGTCTCTTCGAGGCGCAGCGTTTCGACGATGAGGGCCTCGGCGCGCAAAAGCTCGGGATAGGCCTGGCCCATTTCACGCGTAAGAGCGGGGACGAGCCGCCACATCAGCGGCTCCTGCGCGCCGAGGAGCTGGGCGTGGCGCATGGCGCGGCGCATGATACGGCGCAGCACATAGCCGCGCCCCTCGTTCGAGGGTAGGACGCCATCGGCGACAAGAAAAGCCGAAGCGCGAAGATGGTCGGCGACGACGCGGTGGCTCGCCTTCTGCGGTCCGTCGGGATCAACGCCGGTCGCCGCAGCAACCGCGAGGATCAAGGCGCGCATCAGGTCGATGTCGTAATTCGAGGAGACGCCCTGCAAGAGCGCGGCGATGCGCTCGAGCCCCATGCCGGTGTCGATCGAGGGCCGCGGCAGCGCAAGGCGCTCCCCCGGCGCGATCTGCTCGAACTGCATGAAGACGAGATTCCAGAATTCAAGAAAGCGGTCGCCGTCTTCGTCGATGCTGCCTGGCGGGCCGCCGAAGAGCTTGTCGCCCTGATCGTAGAAAATCTCGGAGCAAGGTCCGCAAGGGCCGCTCTCGCCCATCGCCCAGAAATTGTCCGAACTCGCGATTCGGATGATCTTCGAGTCGGGAAAGCCGGCGATTTTCCTCCACAAGTCATAGGCTTCGTCATCGTCGTGATAGACGGTGACGAGAAGCCTGTCTTTTGGCAGGCCAAACTCCTTCGTGATCAAAGTCCAGGCGAGCTCGATCGCCTGCGCCTTGAAATAGTCGCCGAACGAGAAATTGCCGAGCATCTCAAAAAAAGTGTGGTGCCTTGCAGTATAGCCGACATTGTCGAGATCATTGTGCTTGCCGCCGGCGCGAACGCATTTTTGCGCCGTCGCCGCGCGCGCATAGGCGCGCTTTTCGACGCCGGTGAAAAGGTTCTTGAATTGAACCATGCCGGCGTTGGTGAACATGAGCGTCGGGTCATTGCGCGGGACGAGCGACGAGGACGGGACGATCTCATGTCCGTTCTTTTTGAAAAAATCGAGGAAGGCCGATCTGATCTCGTTGACGCCGTTCATGTCTTCTCACCTGTCTGCGCGCCGAACTTGTCCGCGCGCTGAACCGTCGTGGCCGGGCCGGCCATGAGCGCCGTCGGCGTCGCCGCGAACTCGCTCCAGATCAATAAGTTGGAGCATGTTCTCATGAGACATCGGATATATCCGATGTCTTAATGTCGAAAAAGTCGGTCAACTTTTTCGGAACATGCTCTAGCGTCGCGCGGGCTTCGGCTCATGGCGAAAATAAACATCATACTAAAGCATTTTCTTCGCGCCGGGAAAGATGCCGGCGCCCGAGGGCTGAGAGGCGATCCCTCGCGCGCGCCCACGCTATAAATCGAAAGCCGCATCGCGGCTTTCGCGAGGGTTGGCGCGCGCCAAGGCGTCGATCGGACGGACGGCTGCGAACGGACGGATCGCCTCGCAAGGCGCGGCTGACGCCGCTCTCACTCGTCCTCTGCGCCGGCGTCGGCCTGGCCGAGGATGCGGTCCGCGATAAGGCCGGAATTCTCCCGGATCGCCTGCTCGATCCGATCCGCCACCGCTGGATTGGCCTTGAGGAAATTCTTGGAATTCTCCCGGCCTTGGCCAAGCCGCTGGCTGTCGTAGGAAAACCACGCCCCGGATTTCTCGACGACGCCGGCCTTCACGCCGAGATCGATGAGCTCACCCACTTTCGAAACGCCTTCGCCATACATAATGTCGAACTCGACCTGCTTGAAGGGGGGCGCGACCTTGTTCTTCACAACCTTGACGCGGGTCTGATTGCCCACGACTTCCTCATGATCCTTGATCGAGCCGATGCGGCGAATGTCAAGCCGGACCGAGGCGTAGAATTTCAACGCGTTGCCGCCTGTGGTGGTCTCCGGGCTGCCATACATGACGCCGATCTTCATGCGGATCTGATTGATGAAGATGACCATGGTGTTGGAGCGCGAGATCGACGCCGTGAGCTTGCGCAGCGCCTGACTCATGAGCCGCGCCTGGAGGCCTGGCTGGGCGTCGCCCATTTCTCCCTCGATTTCCGCGCGGGGGGTCAAAGCCGCGACCGAATCGATGACGAGCACGTCGACCGCGCCCGAGCGCACCAGAGTATCGGTGATTTCGAGCGCCTGTTCGCCGGTGTCGGGCTGCGAGATCAAGAGATCGTCGAGATTGACCCCGAGCTTTCGCGCATAGATGGCGTCGAGCGCATGCTCGGCGTCGATGAAGGCGCAGACGCCACCCTTCTTCTGGGCTTCGGCGATGACATGCAAGGTCAATGTCGTCTTGCCCGAAGATTCCGGGCCGTAGATTTCGACGACCCGCCCGCGCGGCAAGCCGCCGACGCCCAGGGCGATGTCCAGCCCGAGGGAGCCGGTCGGAACGGTCTCGATCTCGACCGCCTTCTGGTTCTTGCCCAGCCGCATGATCGAACCTTTGCCGAAGGCGCGTTCAATCTGCGAAAGCGCGGCGTCGAGCGCCTTGGTCTTGTCCACGGACGATCCTTCCACAAGGCGGAGATTCGCTTGGGTCACTGTATTTGTTCCTTCTGGCATGAGCGGGGCGCGGAGCGCAACGAGCGCTGTGATGCGGATAAATGTACGCTGTTTGTTCTCAAGCGCAACAGCTTTTTGTTCTCTTTTTGGGTTAACATCGGCCATGCGCTCCCCGCGATTCAGGCGAGGCGGAGCCAGAGGAAATCATAAAAAAACCCGGCGCGTCGCCGGGTTTTTCCAAGTTCGCGATGTCGGTCTCGATGCGAGCCGTCAATATTTGGCGACGACCGGGGCCGGGGACGCCCCGAATTTATAGCTGAATCCGACCTGCACCCGGTTTTCCGTCAGATGGGTGTGCACGGCTTCGGCCCCGGACACGCTCGCGGTCGGCAGGGCGTTGATCAGGTAGTCGTTGTAACGGCCGAAATCCGCGTAGCGATATTCCGCCCGCACCGACCAATTGTCGGTGATGGCGTAATCGACGCCGCCGCCGACGGTCCAGCCCGACCGGGTCCGCGAAATGCTGTCGAACCCATAAAAGTCGGAATAGGTCGTCTTCACGCCGGCGAAGGCCGCGCCGCCGGTCGCATAGAACAAAGCGCGATCCCAGGCGTAGCCGGCGCGGAGGCGAATCGAGCCTTCCAAGGGCGTCGAGGTGTGGATCGTAGCGCCGTAAACAGGGGCGAAAAGCGTCCCCTCGTTGACCGTCTTGCTGAAGCTCGTGCCGTCGACATCGCCCTCGAGGCCAAGCAGCCATTGGCCGATCTGCAGATTATAGCCGAGATGGACGCCGCCGATCACGCCTTGCGGATTATAGCTGAACGGCCCGGCGAAAAGGAAGGCCGGCGCAACGCCCGTCTCGTAGCTCGCGCTGCTCGCCTCGCCCCAGCCATAGCCGATCTGGCCGCCGATATAGAGGCCGGACCAGCTATAGGGGGCGGGGGCGTAAACCGGGGCGGGCGCGCGGTAGGGGAGATCAGCCGCGACGGCGGAGCCGGCGAGCGCAGCGGCGCCGACCGTGGTCATAAGTATTCGACGTAACATTAGCGCTCTCCTGTCGGGAAGTTGAAGCTGAGCTAAATTACGCCGATTTGCCTCCTCAACAACTGCTGTGATCACGAAATGCGTGACCGGGAGGCTTATTGCTGACGACTGTGGCTTCAGTGCAACTTAAATACGCAGGATCGCAGGGAATTAGCGTCATTCTCTAGAGATTCTTATAGCGGCGATGGCAGCGCCGGCCGAGATGAGCCAGGATTTCCACGCCAGTCCTGCCGGCTTGCGCGGCGAAATCGTCGATCGTGATCGTCTTTCCGATGAGCTCAACCGTCTCGCCGCGCTCGAGATAGCCGGCGTCGCTCACGTCGAGCGCGGCATAGTCCATGGCGATGGGGCCGACAAAGGGGAAGCGGCGCCCCTGCGCCAGCGCCGCGCCGCCGGCGCGGCGTCCATTGTCGGTCAAGGCGGCGGGAAGCCCGTCGCCGAGCCCGGCGGCGATCATGGCGATCCGGCGGGGGCCTTTGGCGATCCACCCCTGATCCTCGCCGATGCGCATGCCGGGCTCCGAATACGGATCTGGATGATCTTCGCCTCCAGCTTGACGACTGGGCGCATGGGGTTGGGCCGGCCGGGCGTTGGATTGCCGCCATAAAGCGCATAGCCCGCCGAACGAGATCATAGAGCGGAATGAAGTCGAGAAAGATCGCGGATGAATTGGCGATCGACGCGAGCCGGCCAGGAAAACGCGCTCGCATGGCGTCGAATAATTCGATTTGGCTTTCGACGAAATCCGCGGCGCCTCGCCTGGCGAGCTCGCCGACCAGAAGGGTTACGTCGAACAAAGGCGCCAAATGGTCGGCGCGGTCGAGATCATAGGCGGTGAGCCCGAGCTGGCGGCGCCCGGCGTCGAGGCGCAAAGCCGCCTTGAGCGGCGAGCCGTCCGGCCAGCGCCGTCCCGATGTCGCGCAAAACTGGCCGAAATCCTCCAGTTCGGGAACCGAGCCGAGGACCGGGCGAAGCGCGTGATCGGCATAGACGGAGGCCGCGCCGGGGCGCAGCCCGTTGAGGACGTAAATATCGGCCTCGGGGGCGAGCGCGCGAAGGCTGCGGCCCTCGAACGCATGGCCGACGAAGAAGGTCCTGCAGCCGGCGTCATGGAGCGTTTTCGCGCACGGGCTCGAGGCCGAGGCCATAGGCGTCGGCCTTGATACGGCGCCGCATTCGGCCTCGCCGCAAACGGTTTGCAGCGTCCGCCAATTGGCGCCGAGAGCCGCAAGATCGACAGTCAGGACGCAGCCCGCTTCGAGCGGTGAAATCTCGGCGGCGACATGTCCGGCGGCGGATCAAAACAGGGCGAGCACGCCGGTATAGCCGTAGATGCGATCTCCGGCGATCTCGCCATTTGCATAGAAGCCGACGAGCGGGACCTCGCCGAGCGCGGATTGCACCAGTTCGACTTCCTCATTGGCGGATCGAACAGGTTTGGGCCGCGCGCGCAGCACGACACATAAAGCGCGCGGCCCAAACCTGTCGACTTCGCCAATGAGGAAGTCGAACTGGTGCAATCCGCGCTCGGCGAGGTCCCGCTCGTCGGCTTCTATGCAAATGGCGAGATCGCCGGAGATCGCATCTACGGCTATACCGGCGTGCTCGCCCTGTTTTGATCGGCGCGCCGGACAATGTCGCCTGCTGAGATTTCACCGCTCGAAGCGGGCTGCGTCCTGACTGTCGATCTTGCGGCTCTCGCGCCAATTGGCGGACGCTGCAAACCGTTTGCGGCGAGGCCGAATGCGGCGCCGTAGTCAAGGCCGACGCCTATGGCCTCGGCCTCGAGCCCGTCGCGAAAACGCTCCATGACGCCGGCTGCAGGACCTTCTTCGTCGGCCATGCGTTCGAGGGCCGCAGCCTTCGCGCGCTCGCCCCCGAGGCCGATATTTACGTCCTGAACGGGCTGCGCCCCGGCGCGGCCTCCGTCTATGCCGATCACGCGCTTCGCCCGGTCCTCGGCTCGGTTCCCGAACTGGAGGATTTCGGCCAGTTTTGCGCGACATCGGGACGGCGCTGGCCGGACGGCTCGCCGCTCAAGGCGGCTTTGCGCCTCGACGCCGGGCGCCGCCAGCTCGGGCTCACCGCCTATGATCTCGACCGCGCCGACCATTTGGCGCCTTTGTTCGACGTAACCCTTCTGGTCGGCGAGCTCGCCAGGCGAGGCGCCGCGGATTTCGTCGAAAGCCAAATCGAATTATTCGACGCCATGCGAGCGCGTTTTCCTGGCCGGCTCGCGTCGATCGCCAATTCATCCGCGATCTTTCTCGACTTCATTCCGCTCTATGATCTCGTTCGGCCGGGCTATGCGCTTTATGGCGGCAATCCAACGCCCGGCCGGCCGAACCCCATGCGCCCAGTCGTCAAGCTGGAGGCGAAGATCATCCAGATCCGTATTCTGGAGCCCGGCATGCGCATCGGCGAGGATCAGGGGTGGATCGCCAAAGGCCCCCGCCGGATCGCCATGATCGCCGCCGGGCTCGGCGACGGGCTTCCCGCCGCCTTGACCGACAATGGACGCCGCGCCGGCGGCGCGGCGCTGGCGCAGGGCGCCGCTGCCCCTTTGTCGGCCCCATCGCCATGGACTATGCCGCGCTCGACGTGAGCGACGCCGGCTATCTCGAGCGCGGCGAGACGGTCGAGCTCATCGGAAAGACGATCACGATCGACGATTTCGCCGCGCAAGCCGGCAGGACTGGCGTGGAAATCCTGGCTCATCTCGGCCGGCGCTGCCATCGCCGCTATAAGAATCTCTAGAGAATGACGCTAATTCCCTGCGATCCTGCGTATTTAAGTTGCACTGAAGCCACAGTCGTCAGCAATAAGCCTCCCGTTCACGCATTTCGTGATCACAGCAGTTGTTGAGGAGGCAAATCGGCGTAATTTAGCTCAGCTTCAACTTCCCGACAGGAGAGCGCTAATGTTACGTCGAATACTTATGACCACGGTCGGCGCCGCTGCGCTCGCCGGCTCCGCCGTCGCGGCTGATCTCCCCTACCGCGCGCCCGCCCCGGTTTACGCCCCCGCCCCCTATAGCTGGTCCGGCCTCTATATCGGCGGCCAGATCGGCTATGGCTGGGGCGAGGCGAGCAGCGCGAGCTACGAGACGGGCGTTGCGCCGGCCTTCCTTTTGCCGGGCTGTTCAGCTATAATCCGCAAGGCGTGATCGGCGGCGTCCATCTCGGCTATAATCTGCAGATCGGCCAATGGCTGCTTGGCCTCGAGGGCGATGTCGACGGCACGAGCTTCAGCAAGACGGTCAACGAGGGGACGCTTTTCGCCCCTGTTTACGGCGCTACGATCCACACCTCGACGCCCTTGGAAGGCTCGATTTGCCTCCGCGCCGGCTACGCCTGGGATCGCGCTTTGTTCTATGCGACCGGCGGCGCGGCCTTCGCCGGCGTGAAGACGACCTATTCCGACTTTTATGGGTTCGACAGCATTTCGCGGACCCGGTCGGGCTGGACCGTCGGCGGCGGCGTCGATTACGCCATCACCGACAATTGGTCGGTGCGGGCGGAATATCGCTACGCGGATTTCGGCCGTTACAACGACTACCTGATCAACGCCCTGCCGACCGCGAGCGTGTCCGGGGCCGAAGCCGTGCACACCCATCTGACGGAAAACCGGGTGCAGGTCGGATTCAGCTATAAATTCGGGGCGTCCCCGGCCCCGGTCGTCGCCAAATATTGACGGCTCGCATCGAGACCGACATCGCGAACTTGGAAAAACCCGGCGACGCGCCGGGTTTTTTTATGATTTCCTCTGGCTCCGCCTCGCCTAAATTGCGGGGAGCGCATGGCCGATGTTAACCCAAAAAGAGAACAAAAAGCTGTTGCGCTTGAGAACAAACAGCGTACATTTATCCGCATCACAGCGCTCGTTGCGCTCCGCGCCCCGCCCATGCCAGAAGGAGCGTCCAGTGAGCCAAGCCAATCTCCGCCTCGTGGAAGGAACATCCGTGGACAAGACCAAGGCGCTCGACGCCGCCTTGACCCAGATCGAACGGGCCTTCGGCAAGGGCTCGATCATGCGGCTTGGCAAAAACCAGAAGGTGGTCGAGATCGAGACGATTTCGACCGGCTCGCTGAGTCTCGACATCGCGCTGGGCGTCGGCGGCCTGCCCGAGGGCCGCGTGATCGAAATCTACGGGCCGGAATCTTCGGGCAAGACGACGATGACGCTGCATGTCATCGCCGAGGCGCAGAAGAAAGGCGGCGTCTGCGCCTTCATCGACGCCGAACATGCGCTCGATCCCATCTATGCGCGAAAGCTCGGCGTCAATCTCGAGGATCTTCTGATCTCGCAGCCAGACACCGGCGAGCAGGCGCTTGAAATCACCGATACTCTGGTGCGCTCCGGCGCCGTCGATGTGCTCGTCATCGATTCGGTCGCGGCGCTGACGCCGCGCGCCGAAATCGAGGGCGAGATGGGCGACTCCCAGCCGGGCCTGCAGGCGCGGCTCATGAGCCAGGCGCTGCGCAAGCTCACGGCGTCGATATCGAGCTCGAAGACGCATGGTGATTTTCATCAACCAGATCCGCATGAAGATCGGCGTCATGTTCGGCAATCCGGAGACCACCACCGGCGGCAACGCCCTGAAGTTCTACGCATCGGTGCGCCTCGACATCCGCAGGATCGAAACCATGAAGGACGGCGAGGAAGCCGTCGGCAACCGGACGCGCGTCAAAGTTGTGAAGAACAAGGTGGCGCCGCCGTTCAGGCAGGCCGAATTCGACATCATGTATGGCAAAGGCGTTTCGAAGTGGGTGAGCTCATCGATCTCGGCGTGAAGGCCAGCGTCGTTGAAAAAACCGGGGCATGGTTTTCCTACGACAGCCAGCGGCTTGGCCAAGGCCAGGGAGAATTCCAAGAATTTCCTCAAGGCCAATCCAGCGGTGGCGGATCGGATCGAGCAGGCGATCCGGGAGAACTCCGGCCTTATCGCGGACCGCATCCTCGGCCAGGCCGACGCCGGCGCAGAGGACCAGCAGGTGAGCGGCGTCAGCCGCGCCTTGCGAGGCGATCCGTCCGACGTTCGCAGCCGTCCGTCCGATCGACGCCTTGGCGCGCGCCAACCCTCGCGAAAGCCGCGATTGCGGCTTTCGATTTATAGCGTGGGCGCGCACCACGAGGGATCGCCTTCTCGACCCTAGTGACGGCCTCCTCTCCGGCGCGAAGAAAATGCTTTAGTATGATGTTTATTTTCGCCATGAGCCGAAGCCCGCGCGACGCTAAGAACATGTCCGAAAAAGTTGACCGACTTTTTCGACATTAGAGCATCGGATATATCCGATGTCTCATGAGAACATGCTCCATTACTTATTGATCTGGAGCGAGTTTCGCGGCGACGCCGACGGCGCTCATGGCCGGCCCGGCCACGACGGTTCAGCGCGCGGACAAGTTCGGCGCGCAGACAGGTGAGAAGACATGAGCGGCGTCAACGAAATCCGGTCGGCCTTCCTCGATTTTTTCGGCGAGAACGGGCACGAGATCGTGCCGTCGTCGCCGCTCGTGCCGCGCAACGACCCGACCCTGATGTTCACCAATGCCGGCATGGTGCAGTTCAAGAACGTCTTCACCGGCGTCGAGAAGCGCCCCTATGTCGCGCGCGGCCACGGCGCAGAAATGCGTGCGCGCCGGCGGCAAGCACAACGACCTCGACAATGTCGGCTACACCGCGCGCCACCACACCTTTTTCGAGATGCTCGGCAACTTCTCGTTCGGCGATTATTTCAAGGAACGCGCGATCGAGCTCGCCTGGAGCTCTGATCACCAAGGAATTCGGCCTGCCGACGGACCGGCTGCTCGTCACCGTCTATCACGACGACGACGAGGCCTTCGAGCTGTGGAAGAAGATCGCCGGCTTTCCCGAAGCGAAGATCATCCGCATCGCGACGAGCGACAATTTCTGGGCGATGGGCGACACCGGCCCCTGCGGCCCGTGCTCGGAAATTTTCTACGATCACGGGCGACAACATCTGCGGGCGGCCCGCCCGGCAGCCCGGACGAGGACGGCGACCGCTTCCTCGAAATTCTGGAACCTCGTCTTCATGCAGTACGAGCAGCTCGCGCCGGCGGCGAGCGCGTCGACCTGCCGCGGCCGTCGATCGACACCGGCATGGGGCTCGAGCGCATCGCCGCGCTGCTGCAGGGCATGCACGACAATTACGAGATCGACCTGTTCGCGCGCCCTGATCCGCGCGGTCGCCGACGCGACCGGCGTCGATCCCGATGGCCCGCAGAAGGCCGCGCACCGCGTCATCGCCGACCATCTGCGCGCCTCGCGCCTTCCTGATCGCCGACGGCGTGCTGCCGTCGAACGAGGGCCGCGGCTATGTGCTGCGCCGCATCATGCGCCGCGCCATGCGCCATGCCGCAACTGCTCGGCGCCAAGGAGCCGCTGATGTGGCGGCTCGTGCCGGCGCTTGTCGCGCGAGATGGGCCAGGCCTATCCGGAACTGTTTCGCGCCGAGGCGCTGATCACCGAAACGCTGAGCCTCGAAGAGACCCGCTTCCGCAAGACGCTCGAGCGAAAGGCTGGCGATCCTGGACGAGGCGAGAGCGTCGCTGAAAAAGGGCGACATGCTCGACGGCAAGTCGCGTTCAAGCTCTACGACACCTATGGCTTTCCGCTCG
This sequence comes from uncultured Alphaproteobacteria bacterium, assembly GCA_963811015.1. Taxonomy (GTDB): domain Bacteria; phylum Pseudomonadota; class Alphaproteobacteria; order Rhizobiales; family Beijerinckiaceae; genus Methylocapsa. The sequence continues at coordinate 15,929 of CAWESJ010000140.1, forward strand.
ATCTCACCCAGGATGCGCTGCGCGCGACGTCAAAATCGGCGTCGACACGAGGTCTACAGTCAGGAGATGGAGCGCCAACGCGCCGACGCGCGCAAGGCCTGGGCCGGCTCCGGCAAGTCCGCCACCGAGGCTCATTGGTTCTCGATCAAGGATAGGATCGGCGCAACCGACTTCCTTGGCTATGAGGCCGAGAGGGCCGAAGGGTTGATCGCCGCGCTTCTCAAGGACGGCGCTGAGGTCGGCTTGCTCCGCGCCGGGGACGCGGGCTCCGTCATACTCAATCAGACTCCATTTTATGGGGAATCCGGCGGCCAAGTCGGCGACACAGGGTTTATCCTCGCCAAAGGCATGCGTTTTCGCGTCGCCAATACGCAAAAGAAGCTTGGCGACCTTTATGTTCACGAAGGCTTGGTCGAGGAAGGGGCCGCAGAACCAGGTCTTGCCGTTGAACTCGTCGTCGATCACGAACGTCGGACCGCGGTGCGCGCAAATCATTCGGCGACGCATCTGCTTCACGAGGCCCTTCGTCGCGTCCTCGGCGAACATGTCGCGCAAAAGGGTTCGCTGGTCGCGCCGGATCGGCTGCGGTTCGATTTCGCGCATCCGAAGCCGATCACCGAGGAAGAGCTGACGCGCGTCGAGGATATCGCCAATCAGGCGATATTGGAGAATGCTCCGGTGTTCACCCGCCTCATGGGCGTCGAGGAGGCGATCGGGTCCGGCGCGCGCGCGCTTTTTGGCGAGAAATATGGCGACGAGGTCCGCGTGGTCTCGATGGGCTACGCCCATCCCGAAGAAAGCGGCGGCGAGGTTTCGGGCTCGACTTTTTCCATTGAGCTTTGCGGCGGCACGCATGTCGGGCGCACCGGCGACATTGGGCTTGTCGTAATCGTCGACGAAAGTCCCGTCGCCGCCGGCGTGCGCCGCATCGAAGCCAAGACCGCGGCGCATGCGCGGCGCCATCTCAATGCGCAAGCGCGGCGGCTGCATGATGTCGCAGCTCTTCTCAAGACGCCGGAGGAAGATTTGGTCAAGCGCGTGGCGAGCCTTATCGAGGAGCGCCGCAAGCTCGAGCGCGACCTCGGCGACGCGCGGAGAAAGCTTGCGATGAGCGGGGGCGCCGAGGGCTCGGCGCAACCCCTGGAGGACATAGAAGGGATCAAATTCTTTGGCCGCGCTGTCTCCGGGATCGAGATGAAGGATCTGAAATCGCTTGCCGACGAGGCGAAGGAGAAACTGGGCTCCGGGGTCGTCGCCATCGTCGGCGTCGGCGCCGACGGCAAGGCCGGCGTCGTCGTCGGCGTCACGGCGGATTTGACCGCGCGCTTCGACGCCGTCCAGCTGGCTCGGGCGGCCGCCGTCAAGCTTGGCGGCAAGGGCGGCGGCGGCCGGCGCGACATGGCGCAAGCGGGCGGCCCAGACGGCGGCGCTGTTGGGGCGGCGCTCGCCGCCGTCGGCGACGCGCTACGGGAAATTGCGCGCGCGGCCTGACAGAGCGGCCCGACGGGCGCGAATCATCTGGACAACACCCAGGCCGGTCCGAGCCGCGGACCTGCAAAGTTTGGCGCCTCCATGCAACTCAATTGCTCCTTATCCGTTCTAAAAGCGTCCCCCGCTTCGGCGCTTGGGGATATCCAACGCCGAGGAGGGAAAAATGGCCGAACAGGATTCGCAGTCGACGCCCGCGGCGTCCGGCATCGATGCGGCGGTGAGCGGAGTAGCCGCCACGTCCAAGAGGCTGCAGGCTCTCGCCGGCGAGATCGCGCAAATGTCCAAGGAGTCCTTCGACCACGCGACGGAAACCGTTGAAAAGCTGCGCCAAGCGCATGGCGTCGAAGAGATCTTGGCAATTCAGGCCAGCTTCGTGAAAGAGGCCTTCGAGCATGCGGCGCAGCACACCCGCAAGTTCACCGAGCTGATCACCGCGGTTCCGATGGAGTTGAGCAAAACCTATCACGACGCCTGGAAGAAATCGGTGGATGCGGCCGTGCAGACGACCGAAGCGGCGCGTAAAGCGGTCGCATCGAATGTGGAGCGTTTTTCCGAAGCGGTCCACAAAGAGGCGGAGCGCGGCCGCAATTCATGACCGTGCGTTGACGCTTGCCGCGTTCGCATCGGACCGCGCGCTTTGGGGCGCATCGAGAGAGATAAGACTGGCGAGGGAACGCGCCGGTCAAAAGCGATGAACGCGAGCCGCCGCGTCGGCCTTCCGGGAAAAGGCCGTCGGCGGCGCATTTGCTTGGATATGTGCTTTGCGCGGCTTGAGCGCCCGAAGTTTGTTCCGACGCAGGATACGCGACCACGCGAGCCCGTCCATGGGTCCCACCTTGCTAAGGTCGGCCGGGGTCCCGAGGCTCCAAGAGAGGGCTCGGCCCGTAATCAACCCCAGCCGCGATCGAAATCCCCTTGCGCAGCTAGAGCGTTCCCGATTGGATAAACTCATCTGATCGAAAAGGAATCGCTCAAAACAAAGCGCTTCGCCTCGGCCATGCGATAGATCCGGCGGGCCGCCCGGCGCGGGACCGCGAGGCCCGTCTCTCCGGCGCGTAGGCTCTTGGCCGGCGGGGGCTCGGCGTCCTCCGAAGCGCTCTTCCTGGGGCGATCATGTGATCAAGGCGGGGTTTGCGCGCAGCGGCGAAGCGTGTCTGTCGCCTGCGGAAACGCACTCTCGGCTTTCCGAGCGGAGCCGCGGCCGAGCGGACTTTTGAGAGGCAGCCCAAATTGCCGGCCAAGGGCTCTTTCATCTTGCGCGGAAACATGAAAAAGCTTCGGTCTCTAGAGCGGGATGAGGAAAAGCGAAACCCGGTTTTCCGCCCGCATCCCGCTCTACTCTCTTGGAATCGATCACGCTCATGATTTTGGAGTGATTCAATCCAAAATCATGAGCGCGGTCTTGCGTCCATCCGGCCTTCGTGCCGCTATCAAGCTTTGGCGCGCCTCATGCTGCGGCTCCTTCTCCTTCGCCACGCCGAGGCCGTCGCCCATGCGGCCAACGGAGACATGGAACGGCGGCTAACGGCTGCCGGACGCGCCGGCGCAGCGCGCATCGGAGCCTATCTTCGCAAGACCGGATTGGCTCCAGACCTTGTTTTCATCTCGCCGGCGCGGCGCGCCCGGGAAACGCTCGAGATCGCCGAGATCGAAATGGCGCAGAATCTTTCGAACGCGATCGAACCGTCGCTCTACAGCGCAAGCCTGAACGCGCTCCAAAATATTCTGGCGCGAACGCCCGCCGCCATCAAAACCCTGCTGATCGTCGGGCATAATCCAAGCCTCGCCGAGCTCGCAAACGCCCTCGCCGCGGATGGGGACGGCGCCGGCTTGGCGCGCATGCGCGCCCAATTCCCGGCCCCCTGTCTCGCCGTCATCGATTTTCCCACTGATGATTGGAGTGAGGCGCGCCCGGGCAGCGGCGCTCTCGACCGTTTCGTGACGCTCGCCACCTTGTCGGGCTAGGATCAGCCATGGCGGAAGCCCCAGACCCGAAGCAAGCCATGCCTGCGAAGCGTCCGGCGGCGGCGGGGCGAGCGCATGTTTCCTGAGATTTTTGCTCTTTTGGCCTTGCTCGCTGGCGGCATGGTCGCCGCCGATCAAATCGACGCGAAGGTGAATGGTCTCGCCTCGGCGGTTCAGTCCGTGAATTGGGCCGCATTGCCTGAGTTCCCCTCCAAAGCGAAATTCCAGCCCGCCGCACGCGCGGTGACGAACTGGCGAATCGAAGCCGCAGGCGGCCTCGACCTGACGCCCGAGGCTGTGGCGAAATTCGCCGCCGGTCCCGATCCGCCCGCCGTCGCCCGCTGCGTGAAGCTCAATAATTACTGGTGCATCAAGCGGGCGGGATGGGCCGGCGAAATCGCCGCGGACCCCGACGGCCATGTCGCCTTCGCCTCGGCGATCGAGGGCGCGATCGTGGCGGCGATATTGCTGCGCCGATATTACCTCGATTACAATCGCCGCTCGGCGCAGGCGATCCTGTCGCGCTGGGCGCCGGCGCAATGCGGAAACGGGACCGCGATCGCTTTCAATGCGCGCCGCAGAGGGCGGGTCAAACCAGGCGGCGCCGACGCTTTCGCGCTGCATGGCATCGGCAATACGCTGCGCGCCCGCTGGCTCGCCGCGCACCGGCCCGGATTTGGCGGCGGCAAAATCCCGGCTTTGCGCCGCTCGATCATCGCGGATCGTCCGGCGCCCCTCATGCGCGCGCCGCAGATCGCCGTCGGCATGGGAGAAGTGGAGATCGACCGGACCCCGATCAAGATCGCCGCGCTCGAGGTCGCCTCGCCCGCAGCGGGGCCGGCGGCGTCCGCCGTCGGCGCGGCGTGTCCAAACGAAATTCAGAGGATCCACAACTACGCCCTGCGCGCGATCGAGGGCGTCGCCTCCGATCCCAATGAGGACCTCAAGCTTTTTTCGCCCGATGGGGCGCCTGGGCCGAACCTGCCGCGCCTGATGCGCAATATGGCGAGGGTCGAGATCGGCCCATTGGGCGCGCGGGCGGACCTGATCGCCGCCGCGGTCGAGATCGCCGCGCGGCGGCTCCAGACCGCCGGAGCGGACGGGAGCGCCGCGCGTTAGAGCGCTTTCCGACCGAATGGAATCATTCGGTCGACAAGAAATCGCTCAAAATCAAAGACTTGGAGCATGTCCTGATCGAAAAAGTCGATCAACTTTTTCGGAACATGCTCTAAAAAGCCTTGCGCCCGGATCATCGTCGGCGCGCCGCCGCCGTCTCCAGCCGGCGCAGAAAATTTGCGTCGCCAACAGGGTTCCGCTACGCCAGGGCCGCTCGCTTCCTTGGCCAGCGCGCCGTCGCCCGGGCGCCTTCGCGAGCGGCTGGGGGCGAGACCTGCGAGAGGCTGGACCAGATGGGCGGCTTCCGCGCGCAAGCCGGGTCATGGCGGCGCGCGTCGGCAGCCGTTGATCGCGCCTATCTTAACCATTTTGCCGCCATTTGTTGGAGTTGATCGACCGGAGCGTTTCCCTCTGAAGCCTCTCTCCGTCTCTGATCAAAGGACTAGGGCCTGATGTCGTCTGAAAACTGGTTGCCGCCTTTCGGCCTCATGCTCCAAAAAACCGGCTGGAAATTCTGATTTGCCCCTGATCTCGGATCTTTTATTCGAGGCCCGCGCCGTCGCGCATAGCCTCGCCGAATATGCCAACGGCCCGCACATCCGTCTGGGCGTCACCGGATTGTCGCGCGCCGGCAAGACGGTCTTCATCACTTCGCTCATCGAACATCTGACCAAGGCCGCCAGGCCGGCCTTGCGCGGCCGCAGGAACACTTTGCCAGTCTTCCGAGTTCACGCCGAAGGACGGCTTATCGGCGGCCGGCTCGAGGCGCAGCCGGATGACGCCGTGCCGCGCTTCGCCTATGAGGATCATATCGCGGCCCTGACCGGGCCGGAGCGCCGCATCGAAGATCGCCATTGGCCGCAATCGACCAGGCGCGTTTCCGAATTGCGGCTGCGCCTCGATTTCGAGCAAAAGGCCGGGCTGCGCCCCGGCCGCCAGTCGCTCGCGATCGACATCGTGGACTATCCCGGCGAATGGCTGCTCGATCTGCCGCTGCTTGGCAAATCCTTCGCGCAATGGTCGCGCGAGACCTTCATCGCTTCAGCCGGCGCGGCCCGCGCGCCGCTCGCCGCGAATTGGCGCGGATTCGCCGTCAACGCCGATCCGCGCGCCAAGGCCAATGAAGACGAGGCGCGCCGGGCGGCCGAGCTTTTCACCAGCTATCTGCGCGCCTGCCGCGCCGACGAATATAGTTTTTCGAGCCTTCCGCCGGGTCGTTTCCTGATGCCCGGCGACCTCGAAGGATCGCCGGCGCTCACCTTCGTGCCGCTCGCCATGGAGGACGGCGAGGTCTATCCGCAGAATTCGCTCGCCGCCATGATGGAGCGCCGCTACGAAGCCTATAAGGCGCATGTGGTCAAACCCTTCTTCCGGGACCATTTCGCCCGGCTCGATCGCCAGATCGTGCTCGTCGACGCGCTCTCCGCGCTCAACGCCGGCCCCGCCGCGATGCGCGACCTCGAACTCGCCTTGACCGACGTGCTCACCGCGTTTCGGGCCGGGCGCGGCAATCTCTTGACGAGCCTGTTCCGGCCGAAGATCGACAAGATCCTTTTCGCCGCGACAAAGGCGGACCACCTGCACCATACGAGTCATGACCGGCTCGAAGCGATCTTGCGCCACCTGACCATGAAAGCCATTGGCCGGGTCGAGGCAGTCGGCGCCGAGGTCGACGTCATCGCCCTCGCCGCCGTGCGGGCCACGCGCGAGGCCAGGGTCAACGGCCATGGCGGGCCGGCGCTCGAAGCGGTGATCGGCACGCCGCTCGATGGCGAACGCATCGGCGATGAAATATTCGACGGGAAGACCGAAGCCGCGATCTTTCCAGGCGAACTGCCGAGCAATCCGAAGGCGGTCTTTCGCGGCGAGCCGCTCGCCGCGCTGGCCAACCAGACCGATTATCGCTTCGTCCGGTTCCGCCCGCCGATTCCGGTTTTCGGCGAGGATGGAATCGCGTTTCCGCCACCCCATATCCGGCTCGACCGCGCGCTCCAGTTTCTCCTCGGCGACAGGCTGGCGTGACGCTTTCGATAGACGCGCAAGCTTCTGAATAAGTTGACCGAATCATCATCCGCCGACATGGTCCGACAGCTTGTGGCCGAGCCCGCCGCGATTGATCAAAAGAGCCCGTTCCATCGCGACCCGCTCCGAGAGGTTTTATTCCGTGACGATTGAACAAAGACGGCCCCCGCGCGCCTTCCGCCTCGACGAACTGAACGGGAGCCCGGCGGCCTCGCCGAGCGACCGGCCCCGCGCCGCGACCGTCATCGAAGCCGCGATCGACCCTTTCGAAGCCGAGGCCGCAGCCGGCGCGGCGGCCGACGCCGATGAAGCCGCGGTCGAGGTCGCGCAGAAAAAAGGCATTGTCGCGCGCACGCTGCTCTCCTGGTCGGGCCTCTTCTGGTCGTCCTTGGGCGGTCTGATATCGCTCGGCTTCGGCCTTCAGCTCACCCTTCTCATCGACGCCCTTTTTGCGCGGGCGCCGACTTTCGGCGCGATAGCCGTCATTCTGGCGTGCGTCGCCGGCGTCGCCCTTGTCGTCCTCGCCGCGCGCGAGATCGCAAGCGTCGCGCGCCAGCGCCATATCGCCGAGCTTCATGTCGGGCTCGCGCGGGCGCGAGAGGCCGACGACTTCAAGGAGGCGCGCCGGCTCGTCGGCGAACTTTCGACGCTTTACGCCGGACGGGCCGAAACCGCCCAGGCCCGCACGCAGCTGCGCCAGCTCTCGCGCGATATTGTGGATGGAAGCGACCTCATCGATATCGCCGAGCGCACCCTGATCATCCCGCTCGACGCCGAAATCCGGCGCGAGATCGCGGCCGCGGCCAAGCGCGTGTCCATTGTGACGGCGCTTGCGCCGCGGGCGATCCTCGACGTGCTCTTCGTCGCCGCGCAGGCGATCCGCCTCATCCGGCGCATCGCGACAATCTATGGCGGACGGCCTGGCTTTCTCGGCTTCCTCAAGCTCCTTCGCTCCATCGCGGCGCATCTCGCCATCACCGGCGGCATGGCCGCGGGCGACAGCCTCATTCAGCAAATCGTCGGCCATGGCATAGCCGCCAAACTGTCGGCGCGGCTGGGCGAAGGCGTGTTGAACGGGCTCCTGACCGCCCGGGTCGGGCTTTCCGCGATGGCGGTCTGCCGGCCAATGCCTTTTTCGACCGGGCGTGCGCCGGGCGTCGGAGAGGTGGCGCCTTTCCTGTTCAGCAAATCGGAGAGCAAGGGCTAATCGGACCCGAAAGCAAGGCAGTGACTTAGCTCTGAATTTTCGGGTTCGATCCATTGCAGAAATTGGCTTTTCGGGAATTCATCTTCGTCCCGCCGCGTTAGGATATTCCTGCACGATGCTGCGTTTATCTGAAAGGGGGATGGGAGTGGCCGACCATAAAGGACTGCCAATCATGACCTTCCCGGATCGCGTGAGTTGGGAGGCTTGGCTGGCTGACCACGGCGCCGATTTACCGGGCGTTTGGTTGAAATTCGCGAAAAAAGCCTCTGCCGCAGCCACGATCGCGAAGCCGGAAGCTATCGAGGTGGCTCTTTGTTTCGGATGGATCGATGGCCAGCTCGACGGGTTCGATGACACGTTTTGGCTGGTGCGTTTCACCCCGCGCGGACCAAAGAGCAAGTGGTCTCAAATCAATCGCGATACGGCGACCCGCCTCATCGTGCAGGGGCGGATGACGCCAGCGGGGCGCGCCGAGGTGGAGAAGGCGAAATGTGATGGTCGATGGGATGCCGCCTATGCGCCGCAAAGCAAAGCGGAAATCCCGGACGACTTTCAGGCGGCCCTTGATATCAACCCGGATGCCAAGGCGTTCTTCTCAACGCTGAAAGGGGTTAATCGATACGCCATTCTTTACCGTATCCACGACGCAAAAGCAGAAAAGACGCGATCGGCGCGGATCGAAAAATTTACCTCTATGCTGGCTCTGGGCCAAAAAATCCACCCGCAAAAAGACTGAAATTACAGACTCCCATCAGGACGAGGGTTATCCACCGGTCCCGGAAATTCAAACTGAGACACTACCGAACGCAAGCGCCGGTATCTTTTGCGGATCAAAGCGCCTAGAGTTGTTCCAACCGCGCGGCTTCAGGCCGGAGCGCAAAAAGCTTCCCCAGCCCGAAGAGATTTCCAATGGCCCTGATCCAAGCCCCTATTACGTTCGTCGTCGGCTCCAAGATCGTCCGCGCCGAAGGCGCCATCGACAAGAAAACCGCCGAAAACCTGATTGTCGTCGAGACAATCGACACCAAAGAGGGCGGACGCGCCATTTCGATTTTTCGCACCCGCAAGGAATATGACGCCTACGCCGAAAAAATCATCAATCCCTGAGGCGGCCCGCTCTCTATGCGGTCAGAGTCCTATTCGGTTTCGACCGGGCGCGCGCGGCGGCGCAAAAACTGCATCCAAATCGCCATTCAGAGAATGGAAGCCGAAATAGCCTCAAATGACAAATATTCGGATCAAGGGCGCGCCTGAGCAGCCCCACTCCGCCGGTCAGGCCGAGGATGAAGCAACAAGCTTAGGAGTTACGGGAGAATGACGATGACGAAAGTTCGCAGCGCCGAAGACAGCGCGCGCTATATTGTGACGATCTTCAAGCGGCACAAGCGCCTGATCGGACAAACCGAGCTCATGAATAATTTCACCCTGCCCTTCGCTCAGGACGGATGGCAGCTCAGCGATCTCGCCGCGGGCCAGCAATATGCCGTCGAGCAAGGCTGGATCGAAGTCGGCAAGGATGAGAAATTTCTCAAGCTGACCGAGGCGGGCTTCGCGCAGGAAGTGCCCGAATGAAATAGGCCGCGAGACGGGGACGCGAGCGATTTTCCGCCCGCGCCCCGCTTTGACCTCGTGGGATTTTTTCGCGCCTCCT